>NZ_JBPQTK010000018.1:0-69248 GCF_051386315.1 Micromonospora sp. URMC 107 | reverse complement strand
GCACTGCTACGACGACGGACCCGTCGTCGTAGCAGTGCCGGGCGACGACCACCTCCAGCGCGCCGGGCCCGGCGGGTCCGGAGCCGTCGGGCGGAGCGGTGTCCGGCAGTGCGGTGACGCCGACGAGCCGGGCGAGGCTGGCCCCGGCCTGCAGCACCGAGTCCGACTGGAGCAGCAGCAGGCCGATCGGGTTGAAGAGGCGGTGGAAGTAGAGCGCGGCGGTGGTCGCCGCCCCCACGGTCGCCAGGTCGTCGCGCACCAGCAGGAACCCGGCGAGCAGCACGGCGGCGAGCCCGACGAACTCCGACCGGTTGATCCGCAGCCCGAACCGGGTGTGCAGGTTGAAGATCTCCAACGACAGGTCGCGGGCCAGGGCGGAGCGGTCGGCGATCCGGCCGACGTGTGCGTCCTCCATCCGGTAGGCGCGCACGGTGGCCGCGCCGCGCAGTGCCCCGGCCATGGCCTGGGCCCGCTCGCCGGTCGCCACCCGCTCGCGCGCGTAGTACGGCACCGATCGCCTCAGGTACCAGTACAGCGCCAACGCGTAGGCGGGGGCGGCGGCCAGCCCGGCGAGGCCGAGCCGCCAGTCCAGCGCGAAGAGCCCTGCCGCGGTCAGCACGATGGACAGCAGCGCGCCGAGGAAGGCGGGCCCGCTGGTGGCGATCACGTTCGTCACCACGGCGACGTCGTCGCCGGCGCGTGCCACCAGGTCCCCGGTCCCGGCTCGCTCCAGCGTGGCCGACGGGAGGTGCAGGGCACGGTCGAGGACGCGCTCCCGCAGCCGCGCCAGCACGGTCTCGCCGAGGCGTGCGGCGATCGCGGCCCCGACTGCGGTGAGCAGGCCGGCGAGCACCGCGGCGCCCGCGATCACACCCGCCCAGGCCACGATCCGTGGCGTGTCGGACCCGGCGATGACGTCGTCGACGAGGCGGCCGAGCACCCACGGGGCGACGAGCCCGGTGGCCGCGGCGGCGACCAGCAACGTGCCGGCGGCGGCGCTGAGCCCGGGCAGCCGGGCGAACTCGGCCCGCAGGGCGGCCCAGGTCTGCCGGGTGGTGGCCGTCGGCAGCAGTTGCCTGGCTCCGACGCCGGCCATGGTCGACTCGTCGGTCACCGCAGGACCTCCTCCCGGTAGCGGGCGTCGCTGGCGAGCAGCTGCTCGTGCGGGCCCTCCGCGACGACCCGCCCGCCGTCGAGCACGGCCACCCGGTGCGTGATCCGCAGCAGGACCGGGCTGTTGGTGATGAGCACGGTGCCGCGGGCCGCCGCGGCGCGGGCGGCGGCCAACCCCTCGGCGAGCAGCGCCTCGGTCACCGCGTCGACCGCCGTGGTGGGGTTGTGCAGCACCAGCACCGGCGGGTCGGCGACGAGGGCCCTGGCCAGCCCGATCCGCTGGCGCTGCCCGCCGGACAGGTTCGCCCCCCGCTCGGTGAGCAGGCGGTCGACCCCGTGCGGGTGCGCGGCGAGCACGTCCTCGGCCGCCGCGGCGCGCACCGCGGCGCGCAGGACCGCCTCGTCGACGTCGGCGCCGGCGGCGAGGTTGGCGCGCAGCGTCCCCTCGAACAACGCCACGTCGTGCTGCTCGACCAGGAGGGTGCTGCGCGCGGCGTCGACGTGCAACTCCTCGGCGGGCACCCCGTCGACGTACACCGTGCCCCGGTAGTCCTCCCGGGGCACGCGGCCGGACAGCAGCGCCACCAGCGCCTCGGCCTCGCTCGGGTCGTAGGCGAGCACGCCCAGGATCTCGCCGGCGTCGACCCGCAGGGACGCTCCGTCGAGCCCGGCGTACCCGATCGTGTCGAGGGTGAGCCGCGACGGGCTCGGGGCGGGCGGCCCCGCGTCACCCGGGCGGGTGAGCGGCGCGGCGCCGAGCACCCGGGCGACCCGCCCGGCGGAGGCGCGCGCCATGGCGAACAGCTGTACGCAGTATCCGAGGGTCTGCACGGGCTCGGCGATGAACTGGGCCAGCCCGACGACGGCGACGAGCTCGCCGATGGTGAGCCGGCCCTGCAGCGCGAGCCAGCCGGCGACGCCGGCGACCGCCGCGAGGAAGAGGCCGTTCACCGTGGTGGTGAGCCCGAGGTGCAGGCCCTTGGTGGTGGCGGCGCGCAGGGTGACCTCGAGGGCGTGACGGCTGGCGACCGCGTACCGGCGTGCGGCGTGGTCCTGGGCGCCGAGGCCGCGCAGCACGCGCAGGCCCGTGACGAGGTCCACGGCGAGCGCGGTCGTGGCGGCGAGGGCCTCCTGCTGAGACGCGCTGCGCCGGCTGAGCAGCGGCGCCATCCGCTGCAACGCGACGACCACCAGCGGCACCCCGAGGAGCACCCCGAGCCCGAGCGGGACGTCGACGACGAGCAACGCGACGGCCGCGACCACGATGGCGGTGACCGCGGCGGCGCAGAGCCCGGCGACCCGCACGACGAGCGCGGACAACTCGGCGTCGGAGGCGGTGACGGACAGCAGCTCGCCGTCGCGCATGCCCGAGCGGTTCCCGCGCGGGTCGAGGGCGCTGCGGGCGATCTCGACCCGCACGAGGTGGGCCTCCTGCTCCACGGCGGCGTACGCCTGGCGGGCGCCGGTCCGGTAGGCGAAGGCGAGGACGGTGAAGAGGGCGGCGAGACCGGCGAGGGAGAGCAGCAGCGCCCGCAGGTCCCCCGTGGCGACCGCGCGGTCGATGATCACGCCGATGGCGACCGGGACGAGGGCCTCGGCGGCCTGGTGGGTGCAGAGCAGCGCGATGCCGGCCACCACGCGAGCACGCTGGCGGCGCAGGGCGCGGCGCAGCACCGTCGCGCCGGTGATCTCGTCGACTGCCATGCGCGTCAGGACCCGGCGAGCGCGTCGGCCCAGGTGGGGGTCGCGGCCCGCCTGGTGTCGGAGACGGCCTGGACGAACGTGGATGTGTACACGAGATGCGCCCTCCCAGCGATCAGGGGCCAGGTTAGCCTCGCCTAATACCGGCGACGAACGGGGGCCCGACGGCGCGTCAGTCGCCGACGGCGACGCCGAGCTCCGGGCGGGTCGTGACGTGGTGGCGGCCGATCGGCAGCATCAGCGGCTTCTCCGACGTCGGATCGATGATGACCTGGCTCTCGAGGCCGAACACGGCACGGACGCACTCCTGCGTCAGCACCTGCGCCGGCTCGCCCGCGGCGTACAGCTTCCCGGCGGCCAGCGCGATGAGGTGGTCCGCGTACCGGGCGGCGAGGTTCAGGTCGTGCAGCACCATGACGATCGTCGTTCCGCGGGTCAGGTTGAGGTCGGTGAGCAGGTCCAGGACCTCGACCTGGTGGCTGACGTCGAGGAACGTCGTCGGTTCGTCGAGCAGCAACAGGTCCGTCTGCTGGGCCAGGGCCATCGCGATCCACACCCGCTGCCGCTGGCCGCCGGAGAGCTCGTCGACCGGGCGGTCGGCGAGGTCCGCCGTCTGGGTCGCGTCCAGGGCCGCCGCCACGGCGGCGTCGTCCTCCCTGCTCCAGCGGGAGAGCACGCGCTGATGCGGATTGCGCCCACGACCGACGAGGTCGGCCACGGTGATCCCCTCGGGCGCCGTCGGTGACTGCGGAAGCAGGCCGAGGGTACGGGCCAGTTGCTTGGCCGGCAGCCGGTGCACCTGCTTGCCGTCGAGCAGGACGTGGCCGGCGCGGGGAGCCAACAGGCGCGACATCGACCGCAGCAGGGTCGACTTGCCGCACGCGTTGGCGCCGACGATCGCCGTGATCTTGCCGGGCGGCACGACGAGGTCGAGCGAGGAGATGACCACGCGGTCGGAGTAGCCGAGCGTCAGCCTCTCGACCGCGAGCGTGTGGGTGGTGGTCACAGCGAGCCTCCCGCGCGGTTCGTACGGATGAGCAGGTAGATGAGGTAGGGGGCGCCGAGCACGCCGGTGACGACACCGACGGGGAAGCGCGTGTCGAAGGCGAACTGGCCGGCGAAGTCCGCGACGAGCACCAGCAGGGCGCCGACGAGGGCGGACGGCAGCAGCAGCGAGCCGGCCGGACCGATGATCCGGGCGGCGATCGGCCCGGAGAGGAAGGCGACGAAGGCGATCGGCCCGGTCGCCGCGGTGGCGAAGGCGATGAGACCGACGGCCGCGACGATGACCAGGATCCGGGTGCGCTCGAGGCGGACCCCGAGCGCCGCCGCGGTGTCGTCGCCCAGCTGCATCATGGAGAGGTTGCGGGCCTGTCCCAGCAGCACCGGCGCCAGGGCGGCCACGGCGACGGCCACCGGCACGGTCTCCGCCCAGGTGGCGCCGTTGAGGCTGCCGGTCAGCCAGCGCATCGCCTCCTGCAGGTCCCACTCGGCGGCCTGGGTCAGGACGTACGCGGTGATGCTGTCGAGCATCGCGGCGATGCCGATGCCGATCAGGACGAGGCGGGTGCCGGCGACGCCGTCCTTGAACGACAGCGTGTAGACGACCAGCGCCACCGCGAGCCCGACGACGATCGCGAAGGCCGACACCCCCGCCTCCCCGAGGTGCAGCGTCACGATCGCGAAGGCCGCCGCGGCGCTCGCTCCGGAGCTGATGCCGATGATGTCGGGGCTGGCGAGCGGGTTGCGCAGCATCGTCTGGAAGGTGACGCCGCCGAGCCCGAAGCAGGCCCCCGTCAGGATCGCGAGGACGGCCCGGGGCAGGCGGAGCGTGCCCACCGTGAAGGAGGCCCCGGGGACGTCCTCGCCGGCGATCACCGCCAGGACGTCCGAGGGCGGGTAGAAGGTGCGCCCGGCCATCAGCGAGACGGCGAACGCCGCGACGACGAGGACGGCGAGGACGACGAGCACCCCGCGCCGCCGGTGCGTACGGCGGATCCGGCCGCGGGTGACGGCCTCGACAGTCGTGGTGCTCACAGCTCGCGTACCTTCTGCCGGCGGACGATGTAGATGAAGAACGGGGCGCCGATCAGGGCCGTCACGATGCCCACGTCGATCTCCGCCGGGCGGGCCACCAGCCGGCCGACGACGTCCGCGGCGGTCAGCAACGACGCACCGAGCAGCGCGGAGAACGGCAGCAGCCACCGGTGGTCCAGCCCGACCAGCAGGCGGCACACGTGCGGGACGACCAGGCCGACGAACCCGATGGGCCCGGCGACCGCCGTGGCGGCGCCGCACAGCAGCACGGCGCCCAGCGCCGCGACGGCGCGCACCACCGCGACGCGCTCGCCGAGCCCGGCCGCGAGCTCGTCACCGAGCGCGAGCGAGTTCAGGGCCCGGGCCGACAGGACGCAGATCGCGAAACCCACGGCGAGGAACGGCAGGGCCTGCCGGATGCTGTCGTAGGTCGCGCCGCCGACCCCGCCGATCTGCCACGAACGGAAGCCGCCGGCCACGTCGTTGCGCGGCAGCACGAAGGCGCTGATCAGCGACGCGAGCGCGGCGGACGTGGCAGCGCCGGCGAGCGCGAGCTTGAGTGGGGTCGCGCCGCCGCGTCCCAGCGAGCCGACGGCGTACACGAAGACAGCCGCGAGGCCGGCGCCGAGGATCGCCGCCCACAGGTAGCCGGTCGGCGAGGAGAGGCCGAACGTGACCATCGCGGTGACCACGGCGAGCGACGCGCCCATGTTCACGCCCAGGATGCCGGGGTCGGCCAGCGGGTTGCGGGTCACGCCCTGCATGACCGCCCCGGACAGGCCGAGCGCCGCGCCGACGGTCACGGCGAGCAGGGTGCGCGGGATCCGTTTGGTGACCGCGGCCTGTTCCATGGTCGCGTCGAGGCCCTGGAACGCGGCGAGGATGTCGGACCAGCCGACGTTGCGGGAGCCGAGCGCGACCGACGCGAGCATGAGCGCCAGCAGCGCCACGGTCGCGACGAGGAACCACAGCAGGCGTACCCGTGCCGGACGCCGCAGCACGGCGGCGTCCGGCAGGGCGCGCGAGTCGAGCGCGGTCATGACACCCGGTCGGCAGCCTTGGCGAGCATCGCGACGTAGTCGTCCAGCACGAACGGGATGGCCAGCGGGGTGGGGTTCGCCGCGGTGCCCAGCGGCGTGGCGCCGGAGAGCATGACCACCGAGCCGCGCTTGATCGCGGGGATCTTCGACAGCAGCGGGTCGGCCTGCGCGGCGGCGAGCAGCTTCTCGTCGCCGTAGGCGACGATGACGTCCACGTCGTCGAAGACCTGGATCTGCTCGGCGCTCTGGTTCAGGGTGAACTTGTCGGTGCCGGCGGAGAGCTTGGCGATGCCGCCCGGGACCTTCATCCCGAGGTCGCCGAAGAACTGGGCCCGGGTGTCGTGCGAGGTGTAGAAGCCGATCTTGCTGAGGTCGGTCGGGTCGACGTGCGTCATGAACATCGCCGACTTGCCCGCCAGCTGTGGGTGCTTACCGGCGGCGTCGGCCATCTGCTTCTCGATGTCGGCGATCAGCGCGTCGCCCTCCTTGGCCAGGCCGAGGGCCTGGCTCTCCAGCCTGATGGTGTCGCGCCAGGCGGTGGCCCAGGGCGCCTTGGGGTAGGCGACGACCGGGGCGATCTTGCTCAGGGTGTCGTAGTCCTGCTGGGTCAGGCCCGAGTACGCGGCGAGGATGACGTCGGGCCTGGTGTCCGCGACCGCCTCGAAGTTGATGCCGTCGTTCTCGTCGAACAGCACCGGTGTTGTCCCGCCGAGCGACTTGAGCTTCTCGGCGACCCACGGCAGGACGCCGTCGTTGTCGTCGTCGCCGAAGTTGGCCTTGGCCATCCCGACGGGAACGACGCCGAGAGCCAGCGGAACCTCGTGGTTCGCCCAGGCCACCGTCGCGACCCGCTTCGGCTTCTCCTTGATCGTCGTCGTACCGAGCGCGTGCGTGATCGTGACCGGGAACGCCGAGGAGCTGCCGTCGGTGGAGGCGTCCTCGGCCTTCGACGACCCGCCACAGGCGGCGAGCGTCAACGTGGCGGCCAGGGCGACGACCCCGGTGAGGAAGCGGTTTGCGCGCATAGAATTGCACCTCAATGCTGGTAAGGGGAGGCTAACCTAACACACGTACGTGTCCGTCCTGATCTACCGCGGGGTCGACGTCATCGCCCCCCGCACCCCGCTCCACCTGCGGTTACAGAGGCGACACCGTCCGTGCCGCGCCGCGCGAGCGGCAGGGGCGGCACTTCGGCCGCACTCAGGTCAGGCTAACCTAACTCCGGAATCAGGAGATGGCTCACGATCCACGAAGGAGCGACGTCATGACCGTCGGCACCATTGCGGTCGAAGCCGAGGTGATCAGGCGCCCGATGCTCGCCGAGGTCGTCGCCAACCGGCCGCTCACCCCTCACCTGCGGCGCATCACCCTGACCGGCGCCGAGCTCGACCGCTTCGGCTACGACGGGCCGGACCAGTTGGCACGGATCTTCCTCGCCCCCGCGCCCGGCGCCGAACTGCACCTGCCGGACTCGGCGCAGTGGTGGCCCGCCCTGCAGGCCATGCCGGCGGAGCGGCGACCGGTGGTCCGCAACTACACCGTCCGGCGCCTGGACCCCGGGCGGCGCGAGCTGGACATCGACTTCGTGCTGCACGGCGACGGCGGGCCGGCCTCCGCCTGGGCGCGCAGAGCCGCGCCCGGCGACCGGATCGGCGTGCTCGGTGACGGCGCCGCGTACGCCCCGCCCGCCGACACCGACTGGCAGCTGCTCGTCGGCGACGAGACGGCCATGCCGGCGATCACCGCGGCGCTCGAGGCGCTGCCGCCGGACGCGCGGGCGATCGCGCTGATCGAGGTGGGTTCGGCGGAACACGAGATCGGGGTGCGCACGCCGGCCGGGGTCACGCTGACCTGGCTGCACCGGGGCGGCGCACCGGCGGGCGGCAGCGACGTGGTGATCCGCACACTGCGGGACCTGGCGTTTCCGGCCGGCACGCCGTACGCCTTCGTCGCGGGCGAGTCCACCATGGTCACGACCGTCCGTCGGCACCTGTGCACCGAACGCGGCATCGCCAAGGAGCGCGTCTACTTCGGCGGCTACTGGAAGCTCGCCCCGCACTGAGCGCCCGGCGGGCGGGATGCCCACCGGGGCACCCGGAGCCGCCGCGCGCAGGGCAACCGCCGGCGTACGCGCCCGGGGCCCGCCCCACGGTCAGGGCGTGCCGGGATCCGCTATCCGCGACCGGGCCGCCGCGTCGGTGCGGCGGTGCTGGCGCCGCGCGGGTCGCAGCAGGCCGCGGGCGACCAGTTCGACGGTGAGGACGACGGCGACGGCCTCGACCGCGAGGAGCCCGACGAGCACGACCAGCTGCGTCACCCCGGCGGCCAGGGGGCTCGCTCCACCGAGCAGGACCCCGACGAACGCGCCCGGCAGGGTCACCAGGCCCACCGTCCGGGTCTGGTCCAGTGCGGGGACCAGTGCCTGCCCGGCCGCCGGACGGCACACCAGCAGCACCGCCTCGCGTGGCAGCAGGCCCAGGGCCAGGCCGGCCTCCACCTCACCGCGCCGGCCGGTCAGCTCGTCCAGTGCCCGGCGGCCGGCCAGCGAGGTGGCGGTCATCGCCCCGCCGATCAGGATCCCGGCCACCGGAACGATCGCGATGCCCCGCAGCGGCACCAGGCCCGACAGCAGCAGCCCCAGCACCACCAGCATGCTGCCGGCGACGATCGGCGCACCGGCCCACCACCCCCGCCTGCCGCCCGTGACCCGCCGGCCCGAGGTGGCGGCCGCCACGGCGCACATCAGGGCCACGAACGCGGCCGTGGCCCAGAGCGACGCCACGATGGCCGCGATCAGCAGCGACACCGCCCCCAACTGGACCGCGGCCCGGACGGCGGCGATCATCACCTGCCGACCGTGGCCCAACTTCCCCACGGTCACGACGGCCGCCGCCACGAGGGTCAACACCACCAGCGCGACGCCGAGCTTCGGGCCGACCACCAACATCGTCGAGGACATCCGGTCAGTCTCCCGCCACCCCGACGGCCAGGGCGCACGACGCCGGCCGCGTGATCCGACCGCCCCTGCGGATCAGCTCCAGGACATGTCGACGGCGCGCTCGACGCTGACGTGGCCGGCCCTGGCGAAGGCGTCCGCCATGGGCACGTTGCCCAGGTCGGCCGCGCGGAGGAGCGGGACGTCCCCGTCGGCCAGGATGCGGGTGCCGTCGGCGGCCGTACCGGGGGCGGTCACGCGTCCACCCGAGCGGTGCGGTCGTAGGTCAGGAAGAGCGCGCCGCTGCCGAGGACGACGTGGTCCGTCAGCTCCCAGGTGCGCGGCTCGAAGACGGCGCCGCGGCCGAACAGCGGGATGCCGGCGCCGATGGTCAGCGGGGCCAGCTTGACCACGAGCCGGTCGATCTCGGGATAGAGGGCGCCGGCCAGGGCGCCGCCGCCGATCACCCAGATGTCCCGGCCGTCGTGCCGCTTGAGCTCGCGTACGGTGGCGACCGGGTCCGCGGACAAGACCTCGACGGCCGGGTCGGGGCTCTGCCCCATCGTGCGCGAGAACACCAGGTGGCGCAGGTGGGGGTAGGCGTCGGTGAGGCCGGCCTTCAGCCCCAGCTCGTAGGAGTGACGCCCCTCCAGGACGGTGTCGAACCGGGCGCCCTCGCCGGCGATGCCGAACGCCTCCCGGGCCGGGCCCGGCAGCGTCTCCGGATACTCGGCGACGAGGTGTCGCAGGTAGTCGTCCGGGATCGGCCAGAATCCGCCGGGGCCGGTGGGGTCCGCGCCGTCGGGGCCGGCGATGAAGCCGTCCAGGGTGACGGCGATGTAGTACACGAGCTTACGCACGGTTGTTCCTTCCCTTCGGGGAGCTCGGGCGGTGGCCGACGGCGCACCGCCCGTGCGGGTGGGCGCACGGCGCCGTTTCGATGATCACCATCATGCGCAGGCGCGGCCCGGGCTTCAACGCCCCGTCCGGCACGGCTGACGACCCGGTGACCTAGGCGTTGGCGGGGTCCTCCCCGGCCGCGGGCCGGTAGCAGCCGCTGGCCAGGATCACGGCGACGCGGTCCCGGCTCGCGGTGGTGGTGAGGCTGATCGTGATGTCGGTGCCGGGGTCGCGCATGGACACGGCGCCCCGGGTGCCGTCGGCGAAGGTGCGGTCCTCGGTGATCTCGTAGCCCTGCTGCCGCCACATGTCCCGGATCCGCCGCAGCGTGGCGATCTGGTCGGCGGGCGGGACAGGAAGGCCGGCGAAGCCGCTCAACGTCCACCGTCCGTCGTCGGCGATCTCGCCCCGCTGGCCCTGGCAGGGCGAGGTGTTGGTCCGCCAGCCGTCCAGCGCGACCCCGGCGGTGGCGGCGACGGCCTGGGCACGCGCCTCGGCCAGGGTGCTCACCTCGGCGACTGCCTTGGTCTGCAACGGGTCGTCCTTTCCTGAGGAACCGGGGTCACCGCCGGTGCAGGCGGTGGCAGACACCAGTACGGCCGCCAAAACCACCGCCCGCCACCGGGGCGTGCGGTGCGGCGGGGTCATGGTGCCTTGCCGTGGTCGAGCGCGGCGGCCTCGTAGTCGCCGACGATGACGGCCGCCTGGGAGCGCAGCATCTGGCTGTTCTGCGCCCAGTATCCGCTGTGGCCGGAGGTGTCGACGTGCAGGACGTTGCCGCCGAACTCCGGGTCGTGCGGAGCGGGGCCGTGGATGCCGACGAGCCCGTCGACCAACCACTCCCCGACGACGGGTACGCCGTCGAGCCAGCCGATCGTCTCCTCCGGTCGCGCGACGACGGTGTCGTCGGCGGCGGCGCCGGCCCACACGTGTCTCGGGTCGATGTTGAACTCGCTGGCGTTCTCGACGCGCATGCCGGGACTGCCGACGGCGATCATGTCGTCCGCGGCGAGGCCGTCGCCGTTGCTGGCGGCCTCGCCGAGGACGGTCGAGCCGTAGCTGTGGCCGATGGCGGTGAGGTGGGAGGGACTGTCGTCGTGGGAGGCGCGGAGCCCGTCGACGAAGCCGTCGAGCGCGCGGGCGCCGGCCTCGGACTTGGCTCCGAACACGGCGCTGACGATGTCGAGGTTCACCGACGGGGTGTCGTAGCCGAGCCAGGCCACGACGGCGACGTCGGCGCCGGCGCCGGCGCCGGCGAGCTCGACCGAGGCCTCCCGCAGGTCGTTGGCCCGCCCGATCAGGCCGCGGATGTCGTCGAGCTCGGTGCCGACGCCGGGCACGAGGACCGCGGTGTGGGCGGCGGTGTCCGGGTTGCCGATCGCGACCGCCGCCTTCCCGTCGCCCGTCGGATCGACCGAGAGCAGGTAGAGCCGCTCGTTCGGCGCCGCGTTCTCCGCGCCTTCCAGCTTGTCCAGCAGCATCAGCGCGGTGGCGCGCTGCGGGTCGTCCCGGTTCCGGTGGTGCGCGACGTTGTCACCGACGAACGTGCGCAGCGCCAGCTGGTTCGCCGCGTCCCGGTCGGTGGCGGGCAGTCCGTCGAGAGCGCCGATCCGCTCCGGGTAGGCGGTGAGGTAGACCTGCCGCTCGTCGTCGGACAGGCCGCTCCACCAGGCGTGCACGTCGGCGGGGCTGCTGCCCGGCGCGGGGATGTCGTCCTCGCTCAGTTCGAGCGCCGCGGCGGCGGCGAGAGCGCCGCTGTTGGCCCTGTTGTACTCCCAGGCGAACTGCCCCGGCGCGCTGGCCTTCAACTGCGTGAGGGCGCGGGCGATCCGGCTGTCGGCCTCGGTGGCCTCGGTGACGATCCGCGCGATGAGGTCGGTGTAGGTCGCGGCGTTCTGGACGTGCCGGCGGTGGACGAGTTCCGCGTCCGGGTCGTGCCTCTGTGCTGCCGACATCGTCGGCGCGGACACCCGGCCGGCGTCGTCCACGGCCAGTCCGAGGGATCGGGCGGCGCCGACGGCCGACTCCAACCGCTGCTGCAGGTCACCGAACTCCTGCGCCGCTTCCCGCAACACGCTCGCGGCGGTCCGCGTGTGCAGGCTCGCGACCTCGAACTCGTCATCGAGCTCGTCCAGCCGGCCCAACGCCGCACTGGCGGCCGGCCCCTGCCAGCCCGAGCCGCGCAGCGGCCGGGTCAGCTCGGCGCCACACCGCTCCTCCAGCTTCGCGCAGGCCCGCGACAGCTCCGTCCAGGCCCGCGCGGCGTCCCGGAGCGGGGCGACGCGCGCCTCGCGCAGGTCCGCGTACGTCACCACCGAGCGGTCACCGCCCCCGGATGTCGAAGTGGGCGGCGCTGGCCTCGTCGCTGTACCGGTAGTCCATCGCGCAGCCCCGCAGAGCGTCACCCATCTGCGCCAGGTAGCCGTCCAGTTTGGTCAGGTCGTCCGACCACGACCAGCGCAGCTGCTCCAACGCCGCCCGGGTCTGCCAGCCGGGCAGGCCGGCGACCGCGGCCCGCGTCTCGTCTTCGACGTCGGAGACACCGCGCCGCAGGTCGTCGCGCAGGTCGTCGCACACACGCGACGCCTTCTCCAGCAGCTCCGGCTCGACGTGAAGTTCGATCACTGGGTGGCCTCCCGCGAAGATCGGTGCGAGCCTACATAACCACACGCACGCACCGCGCGGATCGGTCGCCTCAGCCGGTGCCCAGCCCGGCCAGCAGGTCGCCGACGCGCCGCACCGTCCACGGGTGACCGGGCGTGCCGGTCACCGTCACCACCGTCGAGCCCGGCGCGACCGGACCGGAAACGGGGACCAGCCGGTCGAGGGCGTCGGGGTCGACGGCGCCGGCCAGGACGGTGCGGCCAGCCAGGTCGGGCAGTACGCGGAGCTCGCCGGTGGCCGCCGACGCCGCCGCGCGAACGGCGGCCACGTCGGGCGGCACCTCGGTGCAGGTGTGGTCCGGGTGGCCCACCAGGACCCGGTCGGCGCGCCCGGCGGCGTGCCAGGCCAGCAGGTCGAGCAGCGTGGCGCGGTGGCCGCCGAGGAAGTGTTCCCACTGGTCGGCGGCCGCCCGGGCGAGCTGGTCGCCGTGCCGGTCGACGCTGTGGCCGTAGCCGCGGCCGGTCAGGGTCAGGTCGGTCCAGAGCAACCGCCGGGTGTGCAGGTCCACGACCATCGGCAGCAGCATCCGGGCGTTGCCACGCAGGTCGAACCGCTGCGCGACCCGCGCCCCGTCGAACTGCTCGCCCCCGGTGAGGGGCAGCATGACGCCGGCGATGGCCGCCGTGAGGGCCTCGAACGGCACGGCGTTGTAGCTGAGGACGGTCGGCACGGCGTAGTGCACGCCGTGTCCGGCGAGGCGGGCCAGGTGCAGGTCGAGGAACTCGGTGGCCCCGAGCGGAGCCGGAGCGGAGGTGAGGTCGCCGGAGTGGATCGCGCCGCCGTCGGCGAAGCGCAACCGGGTGAAGTCGCAGTGGCCCACCCGCCGCCAGCCCTGGTCGAAGAACACGCAGGACAGATCGAGGTCGACCCGCGTGGCGCCCGGGTCCTCCCAGTGCAGGAAGAACCGCAGCACCTCGGCGTCGGGCAGCGCCCGCACACTGCCCCGTGGCCACCCCGCCAGCTGCGCCGAGGCGGCCCGCTCCCGCATCGGCGCGGGCACCTCGGCCAGGGCGGCGTCGACGACCGCCACGTCGAACCGGCCGAGCCGGGCCGCGCGGGCGATCAGCTCGGCGTCGACCAGCTCGCGTACCGCGGTGATCGCCGTGGCCGGCACCGGCGGGCGCCGCTCGGGCTCGGTCCAGGTGGTCACGACGCTGCTGCGGGGATGGAAGACCCGCCGGGGCATTCCGGGGCCGGGCCGGCCGCCGACGATCCCGGGCTCCTCGACGGCGCCGTCCGCCGCCGGCGCCTCGGCGGGAGGGGGCGCCTCGCCGGCCGGCCGGAGCCCTCGCAGGAAGGCGGGGCCGTCACCGCGCACGCCGCGCACGACGGCGCGGAGAACGTCGCCCAGACCGACGGCGAGCGCCGGGGCGGCATTGGTGTGACCGGCCCTGCGGGCCCGCGCCGCCGCCCGGGCCCGCGCGGTCGCCGCCAGCTCGGCCGCCGTCGCCCGTACCGTCTCGTCCCGGCCGGCCAGCTGGGCCGCGGCCGCGGCGAGCACGCCGGGCGCCACCCGGGCCGCGGTCCGGCGCATGGCCGTCCCGATCGCCGCGGATGCCGCCGGCTCGTCGCCGGCGACCCGCAGCAGGTGGTCGAGCCGGCGCCACAACTCGCCCGGGCGTTCGGTGAGCAGGCGGGCGGCCCCCGCCACGTCGCCGCCGGAAAGGGCCGCCTCGACCAGGGACGCGTGGGTCCGCAGGCGGACGGTGACCGTGTCGTCGGGATGCTCGGTCAGCAGCAGGTGCCGGGGCTCGCGGGCGCAGGCCGCCAGGATGGCCGCGCCGAGCGCGCCGGCGCGGGCCGCGCGGGTGCCGCGCAGCGCGGCGAAGGCGACGACCGCCGCCGGGTGTGCGGCCACCTTCTCGTACGGGTGCAGCCGCTCGCCGAGGCGCTTCCAGACGGCCGGGTGCCGGCGCAGGTCCTCCGCCGCGTTCGCGGCGCCGCAGGCGTCGAGCCGCGCGAGAGCGGCGCGCCGCAGCGGGCGGGGTAGGGCCCGCACCCGGGTGCCGGGCACGACGACGGCAGGCTCGTGGACCGGACGCCAGGTCGCGCCCGGAGCCGCGGCCTCGTCGTCCCGCCGCGGCAGGACCAGCCCCGGGTCCCCACCCGAGTACGCCCACAGGGTCCGTGCCACGTCCGTCGCGGTCGACCAGCGCTGCCGGGCGGCGGCGACCAGGTCGTGCTGGCCGGGGGTGCCCGCCGTGGCGTGCAGCGCCCAGGCGATGACCAGCGCGAGGGTCTCCCGCGCGGGCACCACCTCGGGCAGCCAGTCGAGGCGGCCCGGCGCGGTGGATCTCACCAGCACCTCGAGGTCGGCCCGGTCGGCCTCGCCGAGCGCGGCAGGCCGGGCGACGAGTTCGTCCCGGAGCCGGACCGCGGCGCCGACCGGGTCGGTCTCGAGCCCGGCGAGCCGCACCGGCAGCGGCGGCGCGTCCGGGGCGGCGCGCTCGCCCACGTCCTCGACCGGCGCGGCGGCCCGCCGTGGCGGGCGCCGGAGCGGCGACGGGGGCGCGACGACGGTCAGGTACGTGTTGTCCGCCGCCAGCCGGCGGCCGCAGACAGGGCACGCGGTGACCTGCTCCGGCGGGAAGCACGCCGGGCAGACGGGATGACCGCACGGGTCGAGCGGCGCGCCACCGTCCTCGCGGCCGCACAGCACGCAGGGCGCGCCGGGCACGGCGAACAGGTGGGTGAGCAGCCGCCGCACGTAGACCGCTTCGATGTCGCGCGGGGTGTCGGGGAACGCGCGGTAGAGCGGCAGCATCGGGCGATCCGCGCCGACCAGCTCGTCGACGGTCGCCAGCAGCCAGTCGGCCCAGCGGACGCGCACCGCCGCCGGCAGCCGGGCCGCCGCCGTACGCAGGTCGTCGCGGAGCAGCCAGCCACGGTCGGCCAGATCGGCCTCGAGCGCGGCCACCCAGGCGGTGCCGTCGGCGGGAACGGCGCCCGTGCCCACCACCGCGACCCGGCCGGTGCGTCGCAGCAGTACCACGGCCAGCGCATCCATGCCCGCGACCTCCCTGTGCGAAGCGGCGGGCGGAGAGTCGCGACGCTAGTTTCGTCGGAGGAAGTGAGAAGGAAGCACCGCGGGGAGCCGCCCACCGCGGGAGGATCATACGAGGACGCGCGCCGCCGGCACACCCTGGTTTCGCCACCGGTCGCCGCGCCGGGGGCACCGCTCGTGCGGGGGTTCGGATTACCCTCGCCGGATGAGCCGACGCTCCGATCCGGTCCGTCCCCTGTGGCGTGACCGCAACTTCGGCGCCTACTGGGCTGCGCAGTCGCTCTCCGCGGCCGGTGACTCGTTCGCCTACATAGCGGTGCCGCTGCTCGTGCTGCACGCGACCGGGTCGGTCGCCCAGATGGGCCTGCTCACGGCGGTGGCCGGCGCCGCGTCCGTCGGCGCGGGGATCTTCGGCGGCGTCCTGGTCGACCGGTACGACAGGCGGACCCTGATGATCGCCGCCGACCTGGCCCGGCTGCTGCTCTACGGCCTCATTCCGCTGGCCTGGCTGGGTGGCCCGCAGATCTGGCTGCTCTTCGTCGTGCTGCCCATCTGCGAAGCGGCCGGCATGGTGTTCCAGGTCGCCGCGGTGACCGCGGTGCGCAACCTCGTCGACCGGCCCAGGATCACCGAGGCCAACGGGCGCCTCCAGGCGACGTACGCGGCGGCGGCCGTCCTCGGGCCGCTGCTCGCCGGCGTGGTGTCGGCCCGGTTCGGCCCGACGGCGGCCATCGCCATCAACGCGGCCAGTTTCGCCCTGTCGGCCGCCGGCCTCTGGCTGGTGCGGCTGCGGCAGTCGGACGAGAGCGCGGGGGCCGACGGCGCGGTGACGCGGGAGAGCCGGCTGGCCGAGTTCCTCGCCGGCGCGCGGTTCCTCTGGCGTCAGCCCGTGCTCCGCTCGCTGACCATCCTGCTGTCGGTCTTCATCTTCCTGACGTACGGCTTCACCGACGTCCTCGTCTACCACGTCAAGCACGACCTCGGCGGCTCCGACCGCACCGTCGGCACGGTGCTCGGGTTGGCGGCGCTCGGCACGATCGTCGGAGCGCTGCTGGTCGCGCCCCTGCGCCGCCGGCGCGGCTTCGGCATGACCTGGATCGGCGCGCACGCGATGTGCGGTCTCGCCATCGCGGGCATCGGCGTCGTCGGGAGCGTGCGGGGCGTCACCGTGCTGACCGCGGTATACCTGTGCGGCGTCAGCGTGGGCGGGATCTGCTCGATGTCGCTGCGCCAGGAGATCACGCCCGACCACCTGCTCGGGCGGGTCACGTCGGCGTTCTGGAGCACGCACTACTCGCTCGGGCCGGCCGGCGCCGCGGTGCTGACCTGGGCCGCGGGCCGGTACGGCGTCCCGGCGGTCGCCCTCGTCGCGGGGGCGGGGTGTCTGCTGGTCGCGGTCGGCGGGCTGTTCACCCCGGTCCGCCGGGCCGGGTCGGAGCCGGTGGCCCGCCCGGAGGTGCGGCGGGCCACGACCAGCCAGGCGTCCTGACGGACGGGATCAGCGGAGGCCCTGCCCGACGCCACCGACCCGGCGCGCCGAGGGTGCCGCCGGACCCACCGGCCGGCCGACCCGCGCCACGTGCAGCAGGCGCCGCGGCGCCACGCCCAGCAACGCCCCCAGCGCCTCCCGGGTGTCGGACGCGTCGACGAGCTGGCTCAGCGGGTGCGCCGCCAGCCCGGCCGCGTGCAGGGTCAGCCAGGTGCGCGCGAGCACCCGACCGAACTCCACCTGTGTCGCGTCGTCCATCCTGGGCGGTCCGACGAGGACGAGCGCGGCGCCACCGAGGGCGAGCGGGTTGCCGGACGCCGCGGCGAGGAGCCGGGGCAGGCCCAGCCGGCGCAGTGCCGGGTACGCCACCAGCGTCGCCCGCAACGCGGTCGCCTCCCGCCCGGACAGGCCCAGGCACCGGTCGGTGAGCCCGTCGGCGTGGTAGTGCGGGTGCGCCGGCGTGAGCCGCAGCCACGACCGCAACTCGCCGACCACGGCGGGATCCGCGTACGTCTGCCGGTCGGCGACCCGCAGCAGGCGGGCCAGCAGCCCGGCGTCCGGCACGGCCCGGACCGTCCCGCCCGACGCCCGCGCGACGGCGTCGGCGGCCGCCACCACCTCGGCGTCCGGGCCGGCCGAGAACCGGCCCCGGTGGGTGCGGCGGGTGAGCACCTGCGCCGCGTTGAACGGGGTGTCGTAGCGGTGCGGGGACGCCCGCAGCCAGCCCACCCGGCGGTCGGCGACGCAGTGGTCGGCGACGAACTCCATCCCCAGTCCGGCGTCCGCCGCGACGATCAGGCAGGTCTCGACGAAGGCGCCCAGGGAGAGCCGCAGGTCCCGCCCGGAGGGGTCGGCCGCCGGCAGCGTGTACGCCTGGTCCCAGCCCACCCGGATCGCCCCGGGCCGGTGGTCGAGCCGCCACGGCTGGGTGTTGTGCGCGCTCGGCGACCGCCAGCAGAGCGGCTCCAGCGCCCGGAACGCCGCGAGCCCCATCTACAGCGCCTTCTCGTAGAAGGTGTACCCGTGCAGCGGCCGGCCGCCCAGCGCCCGGTACTGCGCGGCCGAGGCCGGGTTGTCCCGCCCGACGTAGGTGCTGCGCAGCGTCGTGTACCCGCCGGCGTGCAGGTTGCGACGCAGCGCGGCGGAGAGCAGCCGCTGGTATCCGCGCCCCTGGTGCTCGGGCAGCACCCCCTTGACGATCAGCACCGCCTCCCGCCGGTAGCGGCGCCGTGCCGCCAGCAGCCGGAGCTGGTTGACCAGGTTGAGGTTGCCGCGCACCCGGACCACGAACTCGCTGATGTCCGGCACGCACAGCACGAACGCCACCGGCCGCCCGGCCCTGCTCAGGTAGAGCAGCAGCGACTCGTCCAGCAGGTACGCGAGCCCGTCGGTCTGCCGGCGCAGCTGCGCGGCGGAGATCTCGGTGTAGTAGCCGAGCTGGGCGAAGGACGCGTTGAGCAGTTCGCGCAGCAGCTCGAGCTGGTCGGCGAGCCGACGGACGTCGCCCCGGTGCACCCTCAGCTCCGCGCCGTCCGGGTCCGTGCCGAGCGGGACGTCGTCCCCGGCGGGGACCGGGCAGATCCAGGTGTCCGACTCGAACCGCCGGTGGAACCCGTACGACTCGTAGGCGCCCACGTACCGGGGCGGGTTCCAGGCGCTGTCGATGAAGCCCCGGTCGGCGTACCCGGAGGTGATGACCCCGCCCGCCTGGTTGGGCAGCAACGCGACCGGCCCGAAGAGCGCGTCGCGGTCACCGGCGGCGTGGGCGGCGGCGGTGACCGCCTCGAACAGCGGTCGCGCCGCCGCGTCGGTGAACTCGGTGAGCCCGAAGAGCTGACACCGGCGGCCGAGCCTGGCGTCGAGGGCGGCGTCGGTGTGCAGGGTGGTGCGCCCCACGACGGCGCCGGTGCCGGCGTCGCGCAGCACGTACATCGGCACGCCGTCGCGCCACCACCGCCGCACCTGCTGGCGCGACGGCGGCACGAAGCGCGGCTCGCCGGCGTACACCCGGTCGGTGAACGCCAGGAACTCGCGCAGGCCGCGCCGGTCGACGACCCGCTCCAGGCCGCGCGGCGCGGTCATCGCCGCACCGCCGGTCCCACCGTCTCCGGGCCCAGCGGAGTGAACGTCTCGATGTGCCCCATCTCGGGGGACTCGGCCCGCCACAGCCCGTTGGAGTAGCCGTCGGGCTCGGCTGTGAAGAGCCGGATGAAGCCCGCGCTCGCGTTGCGGTTGCCGTCGGTGAGCCAGACCATCAGCCTGCGGTGGTGCCGGGACCGGGCGAAGCGCAGCATGGCCTCGCGGTCGGCGAAGAACGCGACGGTGCCGAGGGTGAACGGGAACTCCCAGTACACCCGGTGCCAGCGGTATCCGGACATGCGGCGCATGTCGCGGACCATCCGCAGCCAGGCCGGGAGGAGCCGCAGGATCGCCAGCGGCCCGCGGTAGCGCGTGGCGCCGAAGAACATGGCGCCGGCCTGGGCCCGCGCCGGGGCCTTGGAGAAGTCACGGGTACGCATCACTCAGCCCACCAGGTAGATGTTCTTGATCTTCTGTTGTCCGGCGAACGGGCCGGCGCCCGGTTCGTGCAGCTCGATGCGGAGATCGCCGGCGGCCGGGTCCTCGGTCAGCGACTGCGCGAAGTCGCGGGAGACCGCCGCCAGGTGCCGAAGCACCCCGCTGCGGCAGGCGACGGCGAGTGCCTCGCGCTGCGAGCCGGGCAGCGGGCGGCGCAGTTCGAGGTGGACCACCGGCCGGGTCTCCAGCGTGGCGTCCTCGGCCAGCGCCAGGCAGAACCGGCTGATCTCGGCGGCGTACGGGTTGCCGGCGTAGAGGCCGTACTCCACGTCCTGCGGGTAGAGGTTGGCGCCCAGGTACGACACCGTCGAATCGCGCCGGCCGAACAGCAGCAGCACCGGCAGGGTCATCCGCTCGCTGGCCAGCGCCGCGCGGCACTCGGCCCAGCGCCGCGGGTCGCCGCGGACCAGGTCGAGGATCCGCGGGTAGTCGACGAGCAGCGCCTCGTCGCCGACGTTGTACCGCAGCCGCGGCTGGAGCACGTCGGGACCGGTGATCGTGCAGAGCAGTTCCCGGCGCTCGTTGGTCTCCAGGTAGGTGGCCAACGGGTTGTACTGGAACACCATCGGCAACCGCTGCTCGTCCCCGCCGAGCAGCGCCGCCCGCAGCTCGGGATCACTGCGCAGGCGTCGCCGCAGCCACACGGTGAACCGGGTCTCCGCGCCGATCCCGATGGTCAGGTCCGAGGCGCCGTACGCCGACCGGACCTTCAGGAACCGCTCCTCCAGGTAGCCGCGCAACGCCTCGGTCATCCCCTCTCCCCCGCAGCTGGCGAAGATGCGGTGGCGCGACCAGTCGAAGCCGTCGGCGTCGAGCCGGTCGCGCAGGTGCTTCAGGAACGGCGGGTACGCGGTCACCAGGTAGTCGAAGTCCGGGCCGAACTCGCGGAACGTGTCGACGATCTTGCCGAGGTCCGGGCCGGTGTTCTTGACCACCGCGATCCGGGCCATCGCGGCGCCGGTCGTCGTCCCGGTCGCCCAAGCGCCCATCGAGTAGGCGTTGATGACGAACGGGCGACGCATCGGGAAGACCAGGCTGGTGTAGCCGACGATGTCGCGGTGCACCGCGCGCAGTTCCCGCTCGCCGCGGGGCCAGTTGAAGGGCCGGCCCGACGAGCCGGCCGACTCGTCGACCACCACGCCCCGCTCCGGCAGTCGTCCGCCCCGGCAGCGCTTGGCGGCGTCGAAGGGGACGACGTAGCCCACCTTGTCGGTTTCCGGGAAGTCCCGCAGCCGACGACGGACCCCGGCCGGCCGGGCGCGCAGGTAGGCCCGGTACGCCGGGACGTCCAGCGCGGCGAGCGCGCAGCCCGCCCGCGCGTTCGCCGCCGCGAGGAGGTCCAGTACCGGGTGGTGCCGCCTGGCCGACCACCGCCACGTCGCGGGATGGCGACCGGCGAGCCGCACCGCCGCCCCGAGTACCCGGCCGAAGAACGTCAGACGTGCCCGGCGCCAGCGTTCGCCGGCCGTCAGCCGTGGTGACGCGAGGGGGAACGGTTCGGCACGTCGGTGCAGCGTCTCGGTCATGTCAGAATCCTCGGCGGGTCTGGCCGAGGATGCCTGAGCTGGCGCACCGGTCCGCCGCTGAGTACCCGCACCCAGTTCGACTCCCGGCCCCAGGTGGGCCGTGGCGGACGGGGGTCGGTGCCGTTCGTGCGCGGTGGGATGCCGTGGGCTCAGCGCCCTTCCCGGGCGGCTCCTCCCACCGGACTCCCGGCCCCTAGCCGGAGTCGGTGCGGTGGGCGAGGTCTTCCACGACGACGCCGACCTGGAAGCGCGTCACGACCGGCTGTCGCACCGCTGAGCGTCGCCGGTACGGGGCGGAAAGGAGATCCGGTCACCGGGCCAGTCGCTGCGAGATCCAGTCAGCCGCCCGCTCGACGGCCCGCCGGGACTCGTCGGTGTGGTCCAGCATGTCGAAGCCGTGCTGCCCGCCCGGTACGTCGATGACCTCCACCCGTACGCCGGCGTCCGCCGCCGCGTCGAGGAACACCGCGACCGTCTCGGCGATCTCCTGCCGTTCCCGGCCGGCCCGGGTGAGCAGCAGCGGCGGCACGGGTTCACCCGGCTCGCCGATCGCCGCGCCCGGCTCGAAGCGCGGGTCGACGCCCCAGCCCGGTATCGGCGCGAGGAGCGGATACGTCAGCGCCACCGCCCGCAGCCAGGAGGGCCGGTCCCGCAGCCAGTCCGTACGCCGGGCGTTGCCGGGCGGCTCAGGCCCCGGTGCCGGGCGACCCGGGCGGCGGCAGCGGCAACTCGACGGCGTCCACCGTCGCGACCCGCACGGCCGAATGCGCCGGCGGCAGCCTGTCGGCGCGCGGCGAACGACTGTGCACCCGCCCCTTTCCGGTCGGGTCCGGCCGCCTGCTCACCTCGCAGGTCACCATCAGGATCGGCGGGGGCGGCGCGGTGAACCGGCCGGCGCCCCAGCGCACCCAGAGCGGGACCCGTCCCGCGTCGGCCTCGGCGCGCAGCTTCTCCCAGGTGCGGCGGCGCGTACCGTGATCGACCTCGACGACGACCGGCGGCCCGTCCGGACGGGCGCAGGCCACGTCGAGCACCGACTGCTGCGCGGACATCGGCGGCGGCAGCGGCAACACGCTGGACGCCCGCCGGTAGACCCGCCAGCCCCGCTCCCCCGCCCAGTCGACCACCGCGTCGATCAGCCGGGCGGTGACCTCGTCCGTGGTCAGGTCGGTGAAGGTGACCGCGTCGAGCCGGTCGGCCAGCGACGCCGCCAACCGCTCCCCGTCCGCACCGTCCACCACCGCCGCAGGGTAACCCGCGCGATCGGCCCTCCAGGCGACCGGGGCGGCACGAGGGCGAGCGCCCCGCGCGCGCTGTCGCCCCCGTGCTCGGTCCGCCGCGCACCCGGACACGAGCACTTCGACCTGACCGCGCTTCCGCCGGTCGCCGTCGCGAGCCGTACCGTCGCAGTTCCCCGGACCGCCTACCGCGCGTCGACGGAGATCGGCGCGCTGATCGGGCCCTCGTTGCCGCTGCGGTCCAGGCCGGACACGCAGTAGGACAGCGGTCGGCCGGCGGGTGCGGTGCGGTCGACCCAGCCGGCACCCCGGGCGGTGCCGACGAGCCGGGCCGCGTCGCCGTCCACGCGGTAGACGACGAAGCTCGTCGCGCCGTCGCCGCGCCAGGCCAGCGTCACCCCGCCGGCGTCCGCGCGCCGCGCGTCGGTGACCGTGGGGGCGGGCGGCGGCGCCGCCGGCAGCTGCGCCATCGTGGGCACCAGCGCCGGGCCGGCGTAGTGGGCGCCGCTGTACCGGCTGACCGCCCCGAGCTTGTCGGCGCGCACCTGCGCGGCGCTGAAGTGCACGCTTCCGCTCACGCCGTACCGACGGTTGAGGGCGAGCTGGCGGTCCAGCTCGGCCGGGTCGCGCCAGGCGCCGCGCTCGCCCACCCGGTAGTCGGCCTGGCCGATGTAGAGCTGCACCCGGGTGCCCCGCACCGTGGCCACCCACCACGGCAGCAGCTTGGCGTAGTCGGCCCTGCCGAAACCGATGTGCCAGTAGAGCTGCGGCACGACGTAGTCCAGCCACTGCTTCCGTACCCAGAGCCGGGTGTCGGCGTAGATGTCGTCGTAGCTCTGCAACCCGGCCGTCGCCGAGCCGGCCGGGTCGGTGCGCTTGTTGCGCCAGATGCCGAACGGGCTGATGCCGAACTTCACCCACGGCTTGATCGCCTTGATCCGCTCGCTCATCTCGCGGACCAGCGTGTTCACGTTGTCCCGGCGCCAGGCGTGCTTGTCGGTGAAGCCACGGCCGTACCGGGCGAACGTCGCGTCGTCCGGGAAGTCCTGCCCGGCCTCGGGGTACGGATAGAAGAAGTCGTCGAAGTGCACCCCGTCGACGTCGTAGCGCTGGACCGCCTCCAGCATCGCGTCCTCGACGAACGTGCGTGCCTCGGGGATGCCGGGGTTGAAGTAGAGGCGGCTGCCGGGCCGGTCGGCGCTGGGATAGGTCACCACCCAGTCGCGGTGCCGTCGCAGCGGGTGCGTCGGCGCGAGCTGGTCCAGTTTCGGGCCGGGCCCGCCGACCGTGGCCGGCTGTCCGCCCCGGTACGGGTTGAACCAGGCGTGGAACTCCAGGTTGCGGGCGTGCGCCTCGGCGACCATGAACTCCATCGGGTCCCAGCCCGGGTCGCGGCCGTCGCGTCCCCCGGTCAGCCACTCCGACCAGGGCGCGTACGCCGACGGCCAGAGCGCGTCCCCGCTCGGGCGCACGTGCACGAAGACCGCGTTGTGGTTGCGTCGCACCGCCAGGTCCAGCCAGCCCCGGAACTCCGCCCGCGCCGACTCCGCCGGCAACCCGCGCCGGCTCGGCCAGTCGATGTTGTTGACCGTCGTGATCCACATGCCCCGCAGCTCGCGGGGCGCCCGAACCGCCCGACCGGCGCAGACGGGGGCGCCGTCCACGGGGGCGGCACGGGAGGCGGTCACGGCGCCCTGCTCCGGCACGTCGTCCTCGCCGGCGACCCGGTCCCGCAGCGCCCAGGCGCCGAGCGCGACCGCCATGGCGAGCGCGGCGACCACCGCGACGAGAGTCTGGGTACGACGACGGTGGCGGGCGGGTGGGCCGGCGGCGGACATCGCCTCAGTCTGCACAGCCGAGCCTCCGGGCGCACGGCGACTCTCGAGGCGTCACGGGAGGCAGAACGATGCACCTAGTGTCGGTCGGCCTCGTCAGTGGCACCCCGGTCGGTGTCCCGGGAGACGAACGGAGTGCGCATGCGGGTCATCGCGTCCGCGCTCACGTCCACCGCCTGCCCGTGTTCGCGGTCGGTGTCCCGGTCGCTCCCTGAATCGAAGGGATTCAGGGCGGGCGGCGTCATATCTGCCAAAATGCACTCCAAGATGTCACAGGGCAGCGCACAACGGATTCGCTGGCAGCTGCAAGCCGGGAAGAAGGCGGGTGGCTGGGCGCGTCCTCGGCCGCCGCATACCCGTTTCGACAGCCTACCGCTTTCACGCCCCGTTGCAGACGGTGAGGTGTGACCGGGGCGATCGGCCATCGCCCCGAACCGGCACCGGCGGTCATGACCTGACAGCGGCAGGAGCGGCGCCGGGCTGGCCCTGGACACCCCCGAGCCGATCGGGTTCCATCGGCGGCCGTCGACCACTTTACGGCCTTGAAATCGACTGTTATCTTTTTGCCAATCTTGCAGAGAACTTTCAACACCCTCGCACGTCACACCGGTGGCGCGACCGGATCGCCCCACCTCGCATCGTCCCACCCGTCCCCCCACGTCACGTCGGTTCCGCGCCCCCGTCCGGAGAAGATCATGTCCGTACCGCAAGCCTCGCGTGCCCGAGCCACCCTCGCCGCCCTGCTCTGCGCCGCGCTGGCCGCCGTCGCCGTGCCCCTGGTCACCGCGCCCGCACCGGCCGTCGCGGGCATCGACACCCGCACCCTCGGCGCCCGTTACGACAGCGCCGGGTCGCGGATCACGTTCCGGGTCCACTCGTCCGCCGCCACCCGAATGACGGTCAATCTCTACGCCGCACCTACCGGCACCCAGGAGAACGCCAGTCACCTGCTCACCAGGGATGCCGCCGGCACGTTCGCCGTCACCGTCGACGTCGCCGCACTGCGCAGCGCGGGCATCACCGGCACCGTGTACTACGGCTACCGCGCCTGGGGGCCGAACTGGCCGTACAGCGCCGCCTGGACGAAGGGTTCCTCGGCCGGGTTCATCGCCGACGTGGACGCCGCCGGTAACCGGTTCAACCCCAACAAGCTTCTGCTCGACCCGTACGCCCGGGAGATCAGCCACGACCCGCTCCGGCCCGGCATGACCACCTCGACGGTGTACGCCTCCGGCCCGACGTACCGGGCTGTCGACAGCGGCCCGCACGCGGCGAAGGGCGTCGTCCTGCCCACGACCACGCCCGCCTTCGGCACCAAGCCGGGCCGGGCCCTGAAGGACGACGTCATCTACGAGGTACACCTGCGCGGGTTGACCCGCAACGACCCGTCGGTGCCGGCCGCCTACCGGGGCACCTACCGGGGCGCGGGGCTGAAGGCCGGCTACCTCGCCTCGCTCGGGGTGACCGCGGTGGAGTTCCTGCCGTTGCAGGAGACCCAGAACGACACCAACGACGTCGATCCGACCGGCACCGCAGGCGACAACTACTGGGGCTACATGACCCTCAACTACTTCGCCCCGGACCGTCGGTACGCCTACGACCGCTCGCCAGGGGGACCGACGCGGGAGTTCCAGCAGATGGTGAAGGCGTTCCACGACGCCGGGATCAAGGTGCTGGTCGACGTGGTCTACAACCACACCGGCGAGAACGGGGTCTACAGCGCGGGCGGGTCGTCCGTGTACGACGTCTTCTCCTGGCGCGGGCTGGACAATCCCACCTACTACTCGCTCACCGCCGACCGGCAGTCCTCCTGGGACAACACCGGAGTCGGTGGAAACTACAACAGTTACCACCCCGTCGCCCAGGATCTCATCGTCGACTCGCTGGCGTACTGGAAGGACGTCCTCGGGGTCGACGGCTTCCGGCACGACCTCGCCTCGGTGCTCGGCAACACCTGCCAGCACGGTTGCTTCTCGTACAGCCGGACCGACCCGAACACCGCACTCAACCGGATCACCCGGGAGATGCCGCCCCGACCGGCCGGCGGTGGCGCGGGCGTCGACTGGATCGCCGAGCCGTGGGCGATCGGCAACGGAACCTACCAGGTGGGTAACTTCCCGGCCGGGTGGGCGGAGTGGAACGGGCGGTACCGGGACACGCTACGCCGCGACCAGAACAAGCTCGGCGTGGACGTGGTCACCCCGGGCCAACTCGCCGACCGGTTCGCCGGCTCCTCCGACCTGTACGGCGACGACGGGCGAAAGCCTTGGCACTCGGTGAACTTCATGGTCGCCCACGACGGGTTCACCCTGGCCGACTTGTACGCCTGCAACGGCAAGAACAACAACCAGGCATGGCCGTACGGGCCGTCGGACGGCGGCAGCGACGACAACATCTCCTGGGACCACGGCGGGGTGGCCGCCGACCAGCGTCGGGCGGCCCGCAACGGGCACGCGTTCCTGATGCTGTCGGCCGGCACCCCGATGGTCACCGGCGGCGACGAAACCCTGCGCGGGCTGCGCTGCAACAACAACCCCTACAACCTGGACTCGTCGGCGAACTGGCTGGGCTGGAGCCCGACCACCGACCAGACCACCTTCCGGACCTTCGCCTCGCGGCTGGCCGCCTTCCGCCACGCGCACCCGGCGCTACGGCCTGCCAACTTCTACTCCGCCGTTGACGCCAACGGCAACGGGCTCGCCCAGCTGGCCTGGTTCACGCCGGCCGGCACCAGCCCGGACGGTGCGTACTGGGGCGACGCGGGCAACCACGCGCTCGGCTGGCGGATCGACGGCACCGAGTTCGGCGACCCGGCATCGGCGATCTACGTCGGCTACAACGGCTGGTCCGGGGATGTGCACTTCACCCTCCCGTCCCCGGGAGCCGGGAAGCGCTGGTACCGGGTCACCGACACCGCCACCTGGGCGGAGGGCGTCGACCAGGTCGCCGCACCCGGGTCGGAGACGCTGATCGGCGGACAGGGCACCGGCTATCTGCTGCGCGGTCGCAGCCTGCTGCTCCTGGTCGCCCGCTGATCCACGAGGCGTTCAGTGCCCGTGACCGCAGGTGGCCGCCTCAGGCAGGACTCCTCGCCCACGCCGCGTCTGCGCCCGCACCGAACGAGGACGTGCACGACGAGTCAAGCGGCGTCAGCGTGAAGCACGAAGGCCTCCTGGTTGCCGGAGCGGTCCCTGGAGGGCTCCACTCCACAACCGGAGGCCTTCGTCATCACGTCCGTCTACGTCGTGTCGTCAGACGATCTCAACAAGCCGCTCTGGCAGGGCAGCTAGCAGATGGGGACGCCAGGTAGCTGTGACGCCGGGTGGTCGATGAAGATGTTGGTGATGTAGCCGTTCTGGTCCCGCAGCCGGGACCACCAG
The DNA here is from genome assembly GCF_051386315.1 of Micromonospora sp. URMC 107. NCBI lineage: Bacteria > Bacillati > Actinomycetota > Actinomycetes > Micromonosporales > Micromonosporaceae > Micromonospora > Micromonospora sp. URMC 107. The sequence continues at coordinate 41,809 of NZ_JBPQTK010000018.1, read as the reverse complement.
TTGTTCGTGTAGCCCTCGGCGGAGACCCAGTCGCCCTGCTTCTGGCACAGCACGTGGACGAGGGTGGGGCCAGCCAGGCTGGTTACGGTCGGGGAGGAGAGGTACGCGTCGGCGCGCACCCGCACGCCCGAGCCCCAGGTCCAGAAGGCGGTACCGCCACCGCAGCCGTTGTCGCTGGTCAGGTACTTCTGGTGGTACGAGCCGGGGTACGGCGCGAGGGAGACCCCGTTGATCCTGATGGTCTGGCCGACGCCGTTGTAGAGCTGCTCGTAGTGGATGTGCGCGCCGGAGGAGTTGCCGGTGCTGCCGGTGGTGCCGATCTGCTGTCCCGTGTTCACCCACGCGCCGCTGCCGACGGAGTACGCGGCGAGGTGGAAGTAGTAGGTCTTCCAGCCGCCACCGTGGTCGATGACGATGTAGTTGCCGGCGCCGCTGGACTGGTAGTGGCGGGTCGCGGTGCCGGGGGCGGAGGCGAGCACCGGGGTGCCGGCGGTGCCGCCGCCGTCGGCGCGGACGAAGTCGAGGGCAAGTCGCACCTCGGCGCTGTGGTGGCTGTACGTCCACCGCTGGCCGCAGGGGTACGGCGCCTTGAAGTTCGGGGCCGCCTGGGCGGGTGAGGCGACGAAGAGCGTGGCGGTCAGCGCTGTGGCGAGGGCGGCCACGAGCGTGACGAGGGATCTGAATGATCGCACGGTCCATCCTTGGGGGCCGGGGATAGAACACCTTCGATGCGCGCAGTACCGAGATCGTAGGCAGTGCTTTGATCTATGTAAATATCTACCCGGGAAGAACGGCCTACGGCAGTTTTCCTGCGGCCACCGTCACGGTCCCGGAGCGGCCCGGGCTCCCCGTCGGACGCGGCGCACGATGGCCCCCCGCTCATGCGCCCTCTTCGGAGGACCCCGTGGGCCGCCCCGGTCAGGCAACGTCCCTACGCTGGGGCAGGACGATGGCCAGTAGCGCGGCGGCGAGCGCGTAGGCGATCAGCAGCCCGGCGCCGGCCGGCGGGGTGAGGAGCTGCGGTGCGGCCCCGGCCGCGTCCTGGGCCACCTGGGTGAGCGCGGCGAAATTGGTCAGCGCGGCGGTGACGCCGCCGGGCACGAACGGGTAAGCCGTGTTCACCTGCCGGAGACGGGCCGACACCCCGGCAGCCGCCGGTCGGGATCGGGTGCGTGGTGATGAGGATTTGCCCGAACGACCGTCGCCCCGACGATGCGGCTACTCGAAGCAGCCCGGGTCTCCGGCCCCGTAACGCAGGATCTCGGGCTCGGGTTGCGACAGGTCGACCACGGTGGTCGGCTCCTTTCCACAGTCGCCCGCGTCGATCACCGCGTCGAGGAGATGGTCCAGCCGTTCCTTGATCTCCCACCCCTGGGTCATCGGCTCGTCCTCGCCAGGCAGCATCAGTGTGCTCGACACCAACGGCTCGCCGAGTTCGGCCAGCAGCGCCTGGACGACCGTGTGCCTGGGGACCCGTACGCCCACCGTGCGCTTCCTGGGATGCAACAGCCGGCGCGGCACCTCGCGGGTCGCCGGCAGGATGAAGGTGTAGCTGCCCGGGGTGCACGCCTTCACCATCCGGAAGACCGAGTTGCTGACGTGCACGAACTGGCCGAGTTGGGCGAAGTCACGGCACACCAGAGTGAAGTGATGCCGTTCGTCCAGCCGACGGATCTCCCGGATCCGATCGAGGCCGGAGCGGTTGCCCGGCTGGCAGCCGAACGCGAAGCACGAGTCCGTCGGGTAGGCGATCAAGCCGCCGTCGCGGATCAGGTCGACGACCTGCCGGAGGACCCGGGGCTGTGGGTTGTCCGGGTGCACGTCGTAGTACCTCGCCATACGCCCGAGACTAGGTGTTGCCCGGACGACGCGCCTCCCCCAGTTCTGGTACGGCCACCTCGACGCGTCGCCGCGGTTCGCACGATCACGGGGGCCACGGCGGCGTCGCGGCGGTCAGCACGGTCGCCGCCGCGGCGAGGCCGAGGAGGCAGGTCAGGGCCGCGACGCCGGCCATCCAGCCCGCCCCCGGGGTGACGACCGTCGGCCCCGGTGGCACCGGCTTCCCGCGCGCCGTCGTGGCGGGCCGCCGCCCGATGGTGCGGCGCGACGGGACGCACCGGGCGAGGGCGACCGCGACCGCGCAGAGCGCCGGCGCCGCCACGGCCGGATAGGCCCAGCCGCCGAGCAGCGGCGTGAGCAGGCGCGCGCCGACGGCACCGGCGACCAGGAACGCCGCCGCGGTGCGCCGCCAGGCCAGCGTGGTCCGCTCGAGTTGCAGGCCAGGGTCGCCGTCCAGGGGCGGCGGCGTCACGGGGCGCCCTGTCGACGCCGATCGGTCCCCATGCCGGGGCGCGGTGGCGCGGCTCACCGGACGAGGCGCGTCGCGGGGCGCGGTGGCGCGGCTCACCGGACGAGGCCGAGCAGGATCAGCCCGGCCGCCGCGACCAGGCCCAGGCCGAGCGGCATCGCCAGCGCGGGAGGCGGCAGGCTCCGACCGAGGCGCAGCGCCGCCTCCGTACGCAGCCAGCCGAGCCACGCCTGCACCGGCGCCGCGGCGCCGAGCACGATCAGGACGACGGCCGCCGCCCGGCGCAGCCCGGGCGCGATGGGCAGGGCGAGCGCCTCCAGGGCGATCCCGGCCGCGAAGAGGGCCAGCGAGGTGCGGATCCAGGCCAGGAAGGTCCGCTCGTTCGCGAGGCTGAACCGGGGGTCGGGGTCGACGCCGGTGTCGAAGACCCGGCCGGGCCACCGGCGTCGCCGGTCCGTCCGCGACAAGGTGTCGTCGGTGTCGACTACCACAGGGCGGTCACTCCCTTTCCGACGGCGATGACGCTGCCGATCAACGCCAGGCCGATGACCGACCGCCGGGCATGCTCCTCCGGCAGCCAGCGGGACAGGACCTGACCTGCGGCGATGCCGACCGCCATCGCCATGCCACAGGCCAGCAGCAGGGGCCAGGACAGCCTCGGCGTGCCCTTGGCGGCCAGCGACAGCACGTTGGTCACCAGGCCGACGAGCTGCACGGTCGGCACGAAGCTGCGCTGGCCCCAGTCGGTGCTCACCGCGTAGACGGCCAGGGGCGGCCCGCCGGTGCCCGCGGTGGTGTTGAAGAACCCCGAGGTGAAGCCCGAGAGCACCGGCCCGCCTCGGCGGCGCAGGAACCGCAGCGGGTTGCCCCGGGCGACCCAGGCGACGGAGACCGCCGTGATCGAGCCGACGCCGATGAGCAGCAGCGGTCCGGGCAGGGACGCCACCACCCAGGCGCCGAGGGGGACGGCCACCACGACGCCGACGATCATCTCCACGGCCAGCCGGCCGTGCAGGGCCCGGAAGGTCGAGGCCAGGACGACGAGGTTGATCGCGGCGGAGAGCAGGTTCGCCAGCACGACCCCGGTGAACGGGCCGAGGATGATGACCAGGAACGGCGCCGCGACCAGCGCGAAGCCGAGCCCGGTGACCCGCTGCATGGCCGCCCCGAGGGCGACCGCGACCACCGCGAGGGCGGCGCCGAGGAGGGCCACCGTCAGCGGGACACGGCGTCGTCAACCACGTCGCAGAGGCGGCGCAGCCGGTCCACGGAGATGGTCCGCAGGTCGTCGGCCATCGTCGGGCTGCCGACGACCGACGCCCAGATGGCCCGGCCCGCGAGGAAGCCCGACGCGCCGGCCTGGCAGGCGAGGCGGACGGCGTCGGGGAAGAGCTCGGCGGGTACGCCGGAGGACAGCACCACCCAGGGCCCGGCGATGGACTCGCTCAGCCGGGCGCAGCCGGCGACGATCTCCGCGGGGGCGCCCTGCCCGGCGGTGGGGACCTCGGCCTTGTAGAGGTCGGCGCCGCGCGAGCCGAGTTCCCTGGCGGCGGCGAGGATGCCGGCGTCGTGGTCGAATGCGCCGCCCTGGCGGGGGGCGCGGGACACCGGCTCGATGATGCTGACGAGTCCGTTGTCGCGGCACCGCCGCACGAAGTCCGTCACCAGGGCGATCCGGGGGGCGGGGTCCTCGTCGGGGCGCCAGAGCACGAGCAGCTTGAGCGCCTTGGCGCCCTGGGCGCGTACGGCGGCGGGGTCGACGTCGTCGTCGATGGCGACGTCGGCGACGAACTCGGTGTCGCTGGCGGTGAAGCGGTCGGCGGCGGCGATCAGGGCGCACTCGGGGGCGACGGCCTCCTGCGCGATGACGGCGTCCCAGCCGAACTGCTTGTCGACGAGGATCGCCGAGGCGTACGGGCTCAGCGCGCGGGCGGCCGCGACCTTGAAGTCGGTGATCTGCGCGTCGGTGACCGGCTGGCTCTGGTGGGCGGCGAACATCGCCCGCAGGGCCTCCCGCTGGTCGACGGCGAGCATGGCGTAGCCGCCGGAGGGGCGGGCCAGGACGGTGGGCGACACGGTGGCGACGGTCATGGTACCTCCCAGATTTACCAAAGGACGTTGGCAACCTACCATCGGATGGTAGAAAAATAACATCCCTAGGTTGCTCTAAACTCTCCACCGAGCCCCGTGGGGTGACATCCGGCAGGAGGGCCCGGCGTGAGCGTGCAGACGTCCCGTTACGAGAGCGCCCCCCGGCGCCGCACGCAGATCATGGCGGCGCTGCGGCGGGCGGGCTTCCTCTCCGTGGCGGAGCTCAGCGCCCAGCTCGGCGTCTCGCAGATGACCGTCCGCCGCGACCTGCGTCAGCTCGCGGAGTCTCACGAGGTGACCCTCGTGCACGGCGGGGTCAGCCTGCCGCCGGGCGGCGTCGCCGGTCCCGGCTTCGCCTCCCGGGCCCAGACCCACACCCAGGCGAAACTGGCCATCGGGGCGGCCGCCGCCCGCCTGGTGCAGCCCGGCGACACCGTCGGCATCGACAGCGGGACCACCGCCGCCGAGGTGGCGCACGCCCTGCCCGCCGAGTTCGAGGGGTGCGTGGTCACGCACTCGGTGCCGGTGCTGGGGCACATGCTGTCGCGGCCGCGCGCCCGGGTGATCGGGATCGGCGGCGAGCTGCTGCACGACAACCAGGCGCTGGTCGGCTTCGCCGCCCTCGACCTGACCCGCCGCCTGCGGATCCGGATGCTGTTCCTCGGTGCCGGCGCGGTCGACGAGCGCGGGGTCTACGTGCGCTCGGAGATCGAGCTCAGCGCCAAGCACGCCCTGATGGAGATCGCCGACGAGATCGTCCTGGTGGTCGACGCGAGCAAGTTGACCTCCACCGCTCCGGTGCAGGTCTGCGGGCTCGACCGGATCGACAGCATGGTCGTCGACGCGCCGCTGCCCGAGGCGGTCGCGACGGCCGTACGGCGCAACGGCATCCGCGTCATCACCGCCTGACCCTTCCCGTCCCGGCCCGCCACCCGCCGCGCGGTCCGCAACGGCCTCAACCTCACCGAGCGCGGGCTTCGACGCCGGGGCGCCTCCCACCGCATCGCGCGGTGACGCGTCCCGTTGCGGTGCGCGTCGTCCTTTTTCGCCCTGCCCGCCCGCCGCCGGGTCGTCCCAGTTTTGTTTCCAGCCCTTGACGGGCCGGTGAACGGCGGCTAGAACTGCATGCAGTTCTTCACAAGTGTGAGAGAGGCCTCATGGGACTCAGCGGAGATCTACGGCACGCCCCGGACGCGGCCGACCAGGCCGGCCCCGCAGGCCGCCCGGTGGACACCGTGCGGCTGCCCGACGTCCCCGTCGCCGACGTGCGCTGCCGGGTGTTCCGCGCCCGGCCCGCCGAGCAGATCGCGATGTCCTTCGCCCCCCTGACCCACCGCGTGATGGTGCTGGTCGAGGTCGAGCTGGCCGACGGTTCGGTCGGCGTCGGCGAGAGCTGGGCCAACTACCCGTCCTGGGCCTGGCGCGAGCGCGTCGCCACGATCAGGGAGGGCGTGGCGCCGCTGCTGCTCGGCGCGCGGCCGGTCGACCCCGCCGGGACGCAACGGGCGCTGATGGCGAAGCTGGGCCCGCTGGGCCGCCAGTGGGGCGCCCCCGGCCCGATCCACCAGGCGGTGAGCGCTGTCGACATCGCGCTGTGGGACCTGGCCGCCCGGCACGCCGGACGGAGTCTGGCGTCGCTGCTCACCACGCACCCCCGCACCGAGCTGCCCGTCTACGGCTCCAGCCTCGGTCCCGACGGGGTCGCGGAGACCGCCGCACAGTGTGCGGCGCTCGGGCTGACCGCCGTGAAGGTCAAGGTCGGCTTCGGCCGCGACCGGGACCTGGCCAACGTCCGCGCCGCACGACACGTCCTCGGCGACCGGACGCAGATCTTCGCCGACGCCAACCAGGCGTGGTCACTGCCCGAGGCGCTGCGGATGCTGCCGGCGCTGGCCGACCTGGGTGTCGCCTGGGTCGAGGAGCCGCTCGCGGGCGACCGCCCGGAGGAACTGGACGAACTCGGCGCCCGCACCGGCATGCCCCTGGCCACCGGCGAGAACCTCTACGGCGCCGCGGCCTTCACCCCGTACCTGCGGGGCAGCGGCGTCACCATCCTGCAACCGGACCTGACCAAGGTCGGCGGGATCAGCGAGTACCTGACGGTGCTCGCAGCCGCCGAGGCCGCCGGCAAGACCGTCAACCCGCATCTGTACAACGGCGCGATCGCGACCGCCGCGACCGTGCAGGTGGCCGCCAGCAGCGCGGCGACGTCCCTCGTCGAGTGGGACGTCCGTTCTAACCCGCTGCGCCGGGCCGCCGACGAGTTCCTGACCGCACGCGGCACGGTCACCGTGCCCCACCGCCCCGGTCTCGGTATCGACCTCGATCCGGACCAGCTCGACCCGTACGAGGAGCAGCAGTCTTGACATCCTCCCCCCGCCTAAAGGCGGGGGACTCCCACCCTCACGGGTTGGGGTTCCTGGTTCACGGCAGACCGCACGGAAGGAGGTCCCTCGTGTCTCACGTCCGCTCCGCAGGCGTTTTGCGTCTCGACCAGCCCGGCCGCGACGGCGATGTTCTTGGCGGCGTTGACGTCCCGGTCATGCCGGGTGCCGCAACTCGGACACGTCCAATAGCGTGTGCCGAGAGAAAGCTCGGCGAGCAAATGCCCGCACGCCGAACACGTCTTACTCGATGGATACCAGCGGTCAACGACGGCGAGGGCGCGGCCGTCGCGGTACGCCTTGTAGGCGAGCAGAGTGCGGAACTCGGCCCAGCCGGTACGGGAGATGGCCTTGGCCAGGGACCGGTTGCGGACCATGTTCGCCACCGCCAGATCCTCCACGGCGATGGCGGAAAACCGGCGCACCAGGGCCGTGGACTGCTGGTGCAGGAAATCCCGGCGGGCGTCGCGTACCCGCGAATGCGCACGGGCCACCCTTTGCTTGGCCTTGGCGCGGTTGGCCGAGCCCCTCTGTCGGCGGGCCATTATCCGCTGGTAGCGCCTCAACCGCCGTTCCCGGCGCTCCATGTGCCTCGGATGCGGGATGCGCTCGCCGGTGGACAGCACCGCGAAATCGGTCAGGCCGAGGTCCACGCCCACCACCTCGCCCGTCGGTTCGGGTGCGGTGGGTGTGTCGACGTCGACGGCGAGAGTCACGAACCAGCGGCCGTCCGGGTCACGCGACACCGTCACCATCGTCGGAGCCAACCCAGCCGGGTCGATGTTCGGCCACGACCACACGAACCGCAGCACACCGGGTGTCTTTCCCAGCGACAGGTTCCCGCCGCGCAGGCGGAACGCCGACCGGGTGAAACTCGCGGACTGGCGGCCGTGCCGCGATTTGTACCGCGGATACCGGGCCCGCTTGGCGAAGAAGGCGGTCATGGCGGTGTGCTGGTGCCGCAGGGTCTGCTGCAGCGGCACCGACGACACCTCACCCAGAAACGTCAGGTCGGGCTGCTTCTTCATTTCGGTCAGCGCCCGATCCGTCTCCGCGTACGAGGTCGATTTGCCCTCAGCGTGGTAGCGGGCCTGGCGGGCAGCGAGGGTGCGGTTCCAGACGACGCGTACACACCCGAACGTGCGGTTCAGCACCGCCGTCTGCTCCGGCGTCGGGTACGCCCGACACCTGTACACCGTTCGCACAGGACCAGTCTTACCAGAAAGGACAGTCATGGCTGACAGCGCATTCGCCATTCCTTCCCGCCCTGAAGGATGGGCCATCCTGGCGGTGATCTGGTGACCGATTCCCCGATCGTCGACGAGGTCCTGGCAACCCGGAGCGCGGTGCGCATCGGCGGCCGGGCGGTCCCCGACGCCGCCACGCGGGCACCCGCGCTGCCCGTCGTCGACCCGTCCACCGGTACGGCCTTCGCCGAGGTCGCCACGGGTGGCCCGGCCGACGCCGCCGACGCGCTCACCGCCGCCACCGCCGCGCTGCCGGCCTGGGCGGCCACCCCGGTGACGCGGCGCGCCGCCGCCCTGCGGGCCATCGCCGACGACATCGAGGCCCTGGCCACCCGAGCGGACTGGGCCGCGCTGATCACCCGGGAGACCGGCAAGCGGCTGGCCGAGTCCACCGCCGAGCTGGGGCTGACCGTGACGTACTTCCGGGTCATGGCCGACCTCGTCGAACGGCAGGACGAGCAGCGGCTGACGGTGGTGCCGCAGCACGAGCACCGGGTCGCCGCCCGGCCGGTCGGGATCGCGGCCGTGCTCACCCCGTGGAACTTCCCGGTCTCGATCCCCGCCCGGAAGATCGCCCCGGCGCTCGCCGCCGGCTGCCCCGTGCTGTTCAAGCCCTCCGAGCTGGCTCCCCTGTCGTCGATGGTGCTCGCCGCGGTGTGCGAGCGGCACCTGCCCGACGGGGTGCTCGGCACCGTGCTCGGCACCCCGGCCGACGTGGTCTCCCCGTGGCTCGAGGCCCCGGCGGTGCGGGCGGTCTCGTTCACCGGGTCGACCCGGGTCGGTCGCCTGGTCGCCGCCCAGGCGGCGCCGCGGTTCCTGCGTACCGTCATGGAGCTCGGTGGTTGCGCGCCGTTCGTCGTCCTCCCGGACGCCGACCCGCAGGCCGCGGCGCAGACGCTGATGGTGGCCAAGTACCGCAACAACGGCCAGTCCTGCATCGCGGCGAACCAGATCCTGGTCGCCCGGGAGGTGGCCGGCGACTTCGTCGAGGCCTTCGTCGCGGCCAGCCGCGCCCTGCGCGTCGGCGACCCCCGGGACCCCGGCACCGACATCGGCCCGCTCGCCCCGGCCGGCGACCCGGCGCGCATGGCCGACCTGGTCGACGAGGCCGTCGCCAAGGGCGCCCGTGCCGTCGCACCGGGCGGCGCGGCACCGGCCGCCGGGCACTACGCCACCCCGACCGTGCTGCTCGACGCGCCCGTGGACAGCCGCGCCATGACCGGCGAGATCTTCGGACCGGTCGCGCCGGTGCACGTCTACGACGACCTCGACGAGGCGCTGGCGGTGCACCACGCCACGGGCTACGGGCTCGCCGGCTACGTGTGCGGCACGGACCTGGACGCCGCGCGGGCGGTGGCCAACCGGCTGCACGCCGGCATCGTCGGGATCAACACGGGCACACCGAACACGCCGTGGGTGCCGTTCGGCGGACTCGGCGACTCGGGCATCGGCTACGAGGGCGGCCGGCCGGGCCTGGAGGCGTTCCAGACCTACCTCAGCGTCGCCTCCCGGCCGGCGGGGGCCTGAGCCTCATGCGCCTGCTCATCGGCCAGACCGGCGCGCCGACCGCCGTCGTCAACGCGAGCCTGCGCGGCTTCCTGGAGGGCGCCGACGGACACGAGGTCCTCGCCCTGCGTGGGGGCCCCGACGGCCTCGTCGACGGCCGGCTCACCCCGGTCGCCCTCGCCGACGTCCCGCCCGCGTGGACCAGCCGCGGCGGGTCCTGGCTCGGCGCCGGCCGCCGGGCGGTCACCGGCGACGACCTCGACGCGGCGGTCGCGACACTCGCCGCGCACCGCGTCGACGGGGTCGCGCTGATCGGCGGCAACGGCACGATGGCGCTGCTGCGGGCCCTCACCGAACGCGCCGAGCAGGCCGGGTTGCCCCTGTGCACCGCCGGCATCCCCAAGACCGTCGACAACGACCTGGTCGGCGTCGACCACTGCCCCGGCTTCGGCTCCGCCGCGCGCTACCTGACCCGGGTCGTGCCCGACCTCGCCCGCGACCACGCGGCGATGCGGGCGATCGAGCCGGTGCGCATCGTGGAGACCCTGGGCCGGTCGGTGGGCTGGCTGGCGCTGGCCGCGACGTGGCACCGGGAGGACCCGGCCCACGCGCCGCACCTCGTCCTGCTGCCGGAGGTGCCGTTCGACCGGGCGGACTTCCTGCGCCGGGTCGCCGACGCCATCGACGCGCACGGTCGCGCGTTCGTGGTGACCAGCGAGGGCGCCGCCCGCGAGCTGACCGACGAGCCCTTCGAGGCGGCCAACCACACCCGGATCCTGCTGGGCGGGGTGTCCCGCCGGCTCGCCGCGCTGGTCACCGCCGAACTCGGGGTCGCCGCCCGCGGCGAGGTCCTCGGCATGGTGCAGCGCTCGGCGGGCGCCCTGGCCGGCGACGTCGACCGCCGGGAGGCGGCCGAGGCCGGACGGCAGGCCGCGCGGCTGCTCGCGGACGGGCGCAGCGGGCTCATGGTCGGCCTGCACCGCGTCGGCACCGAGCCCTACACCGCCGGGTACGACCCGGTGCCGCTGGCCGAGGTCGCCGGTCTGACCCGACCGGTGCCCGAGCGGTGGCGTACGACCGATCCCGCCGACCTCGACGACTTCCACGACTGGCTCTCCCCTCTCATCGCCTGAGTGACCCCTCCATCGAAAGGCAGGCACATGCGGCACAGGTACCTGAGCGCGGCGCTCGCCCTGGCCCTGGTCGGCGGCCTCACCGCCGGCTGCGGCTCGGACTCCGCCGGCTCCGCCAACGAGATCAACCTCATCATGTCCAACCACCCCTGGCAGCGGGCCATCGAACCGTTGATCGACGACTTCGAGAAGGAGTCGGGCGTCACGGTGAAGGTCCAGACGTTCGCCGAGCAGCAGATGCGCGACAAGGTGCAGCTCAACCTCCAGTCGCGCAGCTCCTCGATGGACGTGTTCATGACGCTGCCCTCCCGCGAGGGCCCGCAGTTCGCCAAGTCCAACTACTACGAGCCGCTCGACGAGCACGTCAGCAAGGCGGGCGCGGACTACGCCGTCGACGACTTCCCGACCGCCGTGCGGGCCGGCATGACCGTGGACGACAAGCTGATCGCGGCGCCGATCAACGTCGAGGGCGTGGTGCTGTACTACCGCACCGACCTGTTCGACAAGTACGGCGTCACGCCGCCGAAGACGCTCGACGAGCTGACCACCGCCGCCGCGACGATCAAGCAGAAGTCCGGCGGCAGCGTCACCCCCATCGCGTTGCGCGGACAGTCCGCGGCGCTGCCGTTCACCTTCGGGCCGTTCCTGCACTCGCAGGGCGTGAGCTGGACCAAGCCCGACGGCACGCCCAACTTCGACGACCCCAAGGCGGTCGAGGCGATCAACCGCTACGCCACCCTGGCCCGCGACTACGGCCCGCCCGGCGTCGTCAACAACACCTTCACCCAGTCCTCGGCCCTCTTCGCCGCCGGCAACGCCGCCATGGAGCTGGAGTCGAGCAACGAGGTCAGCAGCATCATCGACCCCAAGACCTCCAAGGTCGCCGACAAGATCGGCGTCCTCGACTTCCCGGCCGGCGCCGCCGGCTCGAAGACCACCGTGCTCTCCTGGGGCCTGGCGGTCTCCTCGTTCTCGAAGAACAAGGACGCCGCCTGGAAGTTCGTGCAGTGGGCCACCAGCGCGAAGACCCAGCTGGAGCTGACCAAGTCCGGCATCGCCCCGCCGCGCACCTCGGTCAGCGAGGACCCCGCCTACACCGCCACCCTCAACACCGAGACGCTCAAGCAGTGGAACACGGTGCTGGCGAAGGCGCAGACCGACGGTGACACCGAGGTCGGCCCGGTGGGCGTCGCGGCCGCCGAGATGCGCAAGGTCATCGGCGACGCGGTGGGCACGGTCATCCTCGGCCGGGCGAGCGCCGAGGAAGCGGCCAAGCAGATCCAGGACGGCCTCACCCCGCTGCTGGCGAAGAACCGCGAGTAGGAGCCTCATGAGCACCGACACGATGACGACACGCCCGACCGGCTCCCGCCCCGCCGCCGCGGGGCGGGGGGCGGGGCGCCGGCCGAGGAGGACGGTGCATCCGACGGCCCGGGGAATCTGGCCCTTCGTGGTGCCGGCCGCGGTGGTCACCGCCCTGCTGGTCCTGCTGCCGATCGCGTACACCGTCTGGTTGTCGGTGACCGACCGGCTCTCCGACGGTACGAACGCGGGCTTCCTCGGGTTCGACAACTACGCCCGGATGTTCGCCGACCCGGCCTTCTACAACTCCCTGAAGGTGACGCTCTTCCTCTTCGTGGTGTGCCTCGCCGTGGAGACCGTGCTGGGCCTCGCGCTCGGCTACGTGATGAGCCTCGACGTGCCGGGTCGGCGCGTCTTCCAGGGCATGATGCTCATCCCGGCGATCACCGCGTCGGTGGCGGTCGGCCTGCTCTGGCTGCTGATCATGGATCCGTCGCTGGGGGCGGCCAACGAGCTGCTGGCCGTCGTCGGGATCGACCCCGTGGTCTGGCTCGGCGACCCGTCGATCGCGCCCTGGTCGATCGCGCTGGTGGACATCTGGCAGTGGACGCCGTTCATGGCGCTGATCATCTCCGCGGGCATCCGGTCGCTGCCGGAGGAGCCGTTCGAGGCGGCGGCCATCGACGGGGCCAGCGGCTGGCGTACGGCGTGGAACATCGGTCTGCCCCTGCTGCGGCCGGTGCTCATCGTCGCGATGCTGCTGCGCACGGTCGACCTGGTCCGGTTCTTCGACACCATCTACATCATGACCCAGGGCGGGCCGGTCGACTCGACGAACAGCCTCAACGTGTACGGCTACAACGAGGCGTTCATCGACCAGGAACCCAGCTACGCCGCCACCCTGCAGATCGCCCTGCTGGTGCTCGTCGTGCTGATCGCCGCCGTCTTCACCCTGGTACGAAGGAGGACCGCGAAATGAGCGCGGGCAAGCGGCTGGTCGGCGTCTACACCGCGTACTTCCTGTTCGCCGTGGTCTTCTTCGGCCCGGTGCTGTTCATGCTCTGGTCGTCGCTGCGGCGCAACGTCGACATCACCGGTTCCCTGTTCGACGTGGCCTCGCCGCTGACGCTGGAGAACTTCACCAACCTGTTCGAGCGGTTCGAGTTCGGCCGCTACATCGCCAACAGCTTCATCGTCGCCGGCGGCTCCACCCTGCTCGGCCTGGTGCTGGGTGCCCCGGCCGCGTACGTGATCGTCCGGCGGCAGCTGAACACGCTGGGCTTCGTCACCCTGCTCGCCCGGATGGCGCCCGGCGTCCTGTTCGTCCTTCCGCTGTTCGTGCTCTCCATCCGCATCGACGCCCCGTCGAACACCGGGCTCAACTACGCCCTGCTCGTCGTGGCGCACCTCATCGTCACCCTGCCGCTGTGCATCTGGCTGCTGATCCCGTTCTTCGAGGAGATCCCGATCAGCATCGAGGAGTCCACGCTCATCGACGGGGCCTCCACCTGGCAGCGGTTCCGCCTGGTGGTGCTGCCGCTGGCCCTGCCCGGCGTCTCGGTGGCACTGACGCTCAGCTTCGTCTTCTCCTGGAACTACTTCCTGTTCGCCCTGGCGCTCGCCAACGACCGGACGCTGCCGCTGACGGTCATCGCCTTCAACTTCATCGGCCAGGGATCGAACGACTTCGGCGGTCTGATGGCCGCCAGCACGCTCATCTCAGCGCCGGCCCTGCTGCTGACGATCTTCGCGCAGCGGTGGCTGGTGCGTGGAATCACCGGAGGTGCCGTCAAGTGACGACCACCAGTGTCCGTGCCCGCTTCCTGGGCGACGGTCGGATCGACTTCGAGCGGGCCACGCTCGGCCCGGTCGCGGACGGGCAGGTACGCGTCCGCGTCGACGTCTGCGCCCTCTGCGGCTCGGACAAGCGGCTGCTGCGGTCGGGGTCGCCCGTGGTGCCGGGACACGAGATCGCCGGCACCGTGAGCGACGTCGGCGCGGACGTCGCCGTGCCCGTCGGGACGCGCGGCATCGTCTACATCCCGGTCTTCTGCGGTACGTGCCGCCGCTGCGTCGCCGGGCGCACCAACCAGTGCCTGCACCTGCGGGAGCTGATCGGCTGGCAGCGCGACGGCGGGTTCGCCGAGCACGTCGACGTGCCCGCCCGCTGCCTGCTGCCGGTGCCCGACGACGTGCCGCTGGACACGGCGGTGCTGGGCCTGGACACCGTCGGCACCGCCGCGCACGCCCTGCGGCTGTGGCAGCGCACCCAACCCGACGGCGTGGACCGGGCGCTGGTCATCGGCGCCGGACCGTTGGGCCTCGGCGTCATCGCCGTGGCCGGCGCCTTCGGCGTCGGCGCGGTCGACGCCTTCGACCCGCACGAGGGTCGCCTGTCCACCGCCGTCGAGCTGGGCGCCCGCGCCGCGGGCGACCTGGCGGCGGAGAACCAGTACGACCTCGTGGTCGAGGTCAGCGGCGCCGCCGCTGCCCGGGAGACCGCGCAACGGGTGGTCGCGCCCGGCGGCGCGGTGATCGCCCTCGGCGAGTCCGACGAGCCCTACACGATGCCCGCGACGCCCCGCTGGCGGCGCACCGACTGCTACACGGTGCGTTCCTTCTACTTCCCGACCAGCGAGGTCGAGGCGAACTGGGACCTGCTGCGCGGCCATGGCGCCGCGCTGCGGGACCGGTTGACGGTGCCGGTGACCCTCGCCGAACTGCCCGACGCCTTCGCCCGCTTCGTCGCCGGCGACTACTTCAAACCCTGCATCGTGTCGGAGGACCCCCGATGAACCAGCCGCAGCACCTGCTCATCCTCGCGGTCGACCAGCGTCCCTGGCTCACCCAGGCGCTCTACGGCCACACCGGCACCGCCACGCGCGGCCAACGCGCGGCGATCGCCGACGGCAAGCACATGGTGGTGGAGGGGCTCCTCGCGGCGCTCGCCGACGAGCCGGGGCTGGCCGCGCACGCCGGCATCCTCGTCGACGCGACGCTCGGCCCCGGCGTGGCCGAGCGGGCGCACGCCAACGGCGTGACCGTGAGCATGCCGCTGGAACGCGGCGGCTGCGAGATCTACGAGACCGAACCGGCCGACCTGAAGTCCCACCTGGAGCACCACCGGCCCGAGCTGCCCAAGGTCCTGGTCCGCTACAACGTCGAGGGCGACGTCGACGGCAACCGGGTCCAGCGCGCCCGGCTGGCCGAGGTCTCCGCGGCGGTGCGTGACGCCGGTGGCCGTTTCCTGTTCGAGATGCTCGTGCCACCCACGCCCGCGCAGCTGGACGCCGTCGGCGGCGACCCGGGACGGTTCGAGCGGGAACTGCGGCCCGCCCTGGTGCACCGCGCGATGACCGAGCTGCTCGACGAGGTGCCGGTGGACGTCTGGAAGCTGGAGCACCTCGACCGGCGGGAGCACTACCGCACCGCGGCCCGGATCGCGGCCGAGGCCGGCGGCGAGTGCATCCTGCTCGGCGCCAACGCGCCGGCGGCACGGGTCGAGGGGTGGCTCGCCGACGCCGCCGCCGCCGGATTCACCGGCTTCGCTATCGGGCGTAGCATCTGGTGGGACGCGCTGCGCGGGCTGCTCGCCGGGGACCTGGCCCGCCCTCAGGCGGTGGCGGCGGTCGCCGCGAACTATCGCGGATTCGCCGCCGCGTTCCTCGCCGCGGTGCCGGTCGGGCCCGAGCCACACGAGTGAGGACGCCAGTGACGCCACCTTCCATGCCCCGGCCCCCCGCCGCGACGCTGCCGGCGCCCGCGCAGGAAGCGGATCCCCAGACCGGTGAGCGGGTCGGCGAGCTGCTCTACCGGACGCTGCGCGACCGGATCATCTCGGGCGAGCTGCGGCCCGGCACCCGGCTGAGCGTCCCGGCGCTGGCCGAGGAGTTCCGGGTGAGTCGCAGCCCCGTGCGCGACGCGGTGATCCGCCTGGTGCAGGACGAGCTGGCGCGCGAGACCCTCAACCGCGGTGCGGTGGTCGCCCGCATCGAGGGAGAGGAGCTGGTCAGTCTCTACGAGGCCCGTGAGGCCCTGGAGTGGGCGGTGGCCCGGCTGGCCGCGCAGCGGTACAGCCCGGCGCTGCGCCGCCGCCTGCTGGCCCTGCTCACCGAGCACCGGCAGGTGGCGGCGGACGGCGACTTCGCCCGCCACATCGAACTCGACGCCGCGTTCCACCGGGAGATCCGGCAGGCCGCGCAGAGTCCCGTGCTGACCCGGATGCTCGACGGTGTCCAGAGTCGAGTGCTGATCGCGATGCGTTCGACCAGCCTCACCGGAGGCATGGCCCAGGCCGTCGCCGACCACCAGGCCATCTTCGAGGCGCTCTGCTCGGGTGACCCCGACGCCGCGGGCGAGGCCGCCCGGGCGCACATCCGACGACTCAAGGAGCTGCTGCGTGCCACTTACTGACACCGGCACGATCACCGCCGTCCGGTGCCACGGTCCGGGCGACGTACGCGTCGAGCGCCTGCCCGCGCGCGCCCCGGGCCCCGGTGAGGTGACCATCGAGCCCCTGGCCGTCGGGGTCTGCGGCACGGACAGCCACATCGTCGGCGGCAGCTTCCCCGCGGCCTCGCCGGTCGTGCTGGGCCACGAGGTCTGCGGGCGGGTACGGGAGGTGGGCGCCGGGGTCGACCGGCTCACGCCCGGCGACCTGGTGACGGTCGAGCCGCACGACTACTGCACCGCCTGCGCGTACTGTCGGCTGGGGCAGGAGCACCTCTGCGACGCCAAGCGGGGCTACGGCGTGCGGCTCGACGGCGGGATGACCGAGCGCATGGTGGTGCCGGCGCGGATCGCGTACCGGCTGCCGCCGGCCACGCCGCCGTGGATCGGGGCCCTCACCGAGCCGCTCGCGTGCTGCATCCACGGCATGGACCAGCTCGCGCCCCGCTCCGGCCTGCCCGTGCTCGTCTACGGCGCCGGCCCGGCGGGCGCGATGATGGTGGCGCTGGCCCGCTCCCGCGGGCTCGCCCCCGTCGTGGTGATGGATCCCCGCCCGGACCGCCGCGACCTCGCGCTGCGCATGGGGGCCGACGCCGCCCTCGACCCGGGCGACCCGGCCAGCGAGGCGGCGGCCCGGGCCCTGACCGGCGGCCTCGGCTTCCCGTACGTCGTCGACGCCGTCGGCTCGGCGCGCCTGCTGGAGTCCGCGATCGGCATGGCCAGCCGGGGTGGCCGGATCCTGATCTTCGGTGTCGCCCGGCCGGACGAGGAGGCGCGGGTGCGCCCCAACGAGGTCTTCGCGCGCGAGCTGACCATCGTGGGGGCGGTCATCAACCCGTACACCCATCACCGTGCGGTGGGCATGCTGCCGACGCTCGGCCTGGACCGGCTGCGGCCGGCGTTCTTTCCGCTGGAGGAGGTCTCGCAGGCGCTCGCGGCGCAGGCCGGCGGGCGGGCCGACAAGGTCTTCGTCGCCCCGCGCGGGGCCGACGCCGCCCGCGGGTAGCGCCGGGGGTTCCGGCCCGCCCACCCGGTGCGGCGCCACCGTGGCCGGGTCCCACGGCGGCGCCGCACGGCGTCGACGACTTTTGCCCGTCCGAACGAAAGTTCAGACGATCTCGCATAAACATCTAGACATTTAGATTTAAGAATCATAGTGTTGCCTCACCAGGCAGCGGCGTGCCAGGCCAACCATCAGGACATGACAACGATGTCCGTTCGATGTCCCGGGCCCGCCGCTGAGCCCGAGCGCCGCGCGACGACGTACGTCGTTGTCCCGCTCCCCTGGAGGAGAAGAATGCTCGGACCGTCCCGACGAGCACGCGCGTCCATCGCGAGCGCCCTCACCGCCGTCCTGGCCGTCGCCGGCCTGTGGCTGTCCCCGCCGAGTGCGGGTGCGGCTCCCCCGCCGCAGGAACCCGGTGTCACCCTGCGCGTCTTCGACCTGCAGGTGCCGCTGGAGAAACTCTGCACCCTCAAGGCCGGCCAGACGCCAAACGTCGACAAGCTCATGCCGACGATCAACTGGACGACCGCGGCCGACTTCGGCATCGAGGACCAGTTCCTGGTCCACGTCCTCGGCAACGTCAACGTCACCCAGGCCGGGCGCTACACCTTCCGGCTCATCAGCGACGACGGGTCACGCCTGCTGATCGACGACACGCTGATCGTCGACCACGACGGCGCGCACGGCCCGGCGCCGAAGGACGGTGCGGTCGACCTGACCGCCGGATACCACTCCCTGCGCATCGAGCACTTCGAGCGTACGGGCGGCCAGCAGCTCACGTTGCAGTGGCAGCCCCCGGGCTCCGGCTCGTTCGTCGACGTGCCGAACTCGGCGCTGAGCACCGACGCCGGCGTCGTCCGGGTGACCGCACCCGGCCGCAAGGAGTGCGAAGCCAGTGGCGACTCCCCCGGCGACGGGCTGCCGCTCACCTCGGTGCACCCGAACTACACCCTGACCGACCTGCGCCCGAGCGGCTTCCAGCCGCAGGTCACCGGCTTCGACTGGTTCCCCGACGGCCGCCTGGCCGTGGCCACCTGGGGTGGCTCCCTGACCAGCGTGGGCGAGGTGTGGATCCTGGGCAACGTCACCGGCGCCACCAGCCCCGCCCAGGTGACCCGGCAGCGGGTGGCGAGCGGGCTGCAGGAGCCGATGGGCATCAAGATCGTCGACGGCAAGATCTACGTCGCGGAGAAGGCGAAGCTCACCGAACTCAACGACACCAACGGCGACGGGGTGACCGACCAGTACCGCACCGTGGCCACCTGGCCGTTCGGCAACAACTTCCACGAGTTCGGGTTCGGCCTGCTGTACCGGGACGGGTACTTCTACCTGAACCTCTCGGTGTCCATCAACTACGGCGGGGCCACGACCGACCCGCAACCGGCCCCGAACCGGGGCACGACCATCAGGGTGAACCGGAGCACCGGCGCGGTCGACTACGTGGCCGGCGGCCTGCGTACCCCGCACGGCATCGGCTGGGGCCCCGAGGGTGACATCTTCGTCACCGACAACCAGGGTGGCTGGCTGCCGTCGTCGAAGCTCGTGCACGTCAAGCAGGGCCGCTTCTTCAACCACTACATGAACCCGCCCGGGCCGTTCGACGACAACCCGGTCGTCCAGCCGGTCCTCTGGATGCCGCAGAACGAGATCGGCAACTCGCCCAGCACCCCGGTCATGCTGACCCAGGGCCCCTTCGCCGGGCAGATGGTCATCGGCGACGTGACCTACGGCGGGCTGCAGCGCGCCTACCTGGAGAAGGTCAACGGCGAGTACCAGGGCGCGCTGTTCCGGATGACCCAGGGCCTGGAGGCGGGGGTGTCCGAGGTGAGCGTCGGCCCCGACGGCGCCATCTACACCGGCGGCCTGCACGGCGGCGGCAACTGGGGGCAGGACGGCAAGCTCAGCTACGGCCTGCAGAAGATCGCCCCGAACGGCGTCAACCACTTCGACATGCGGGCGATGCGGGCGCTGCCCAACGGCTTCGAGATCGAGTACACCCAGCCGCTGTCCGCGGCCACCGCCACGGCACTGGCCACCAAGTACCGGGTGAAGCAGTGGCGCTACGTGGCGACGGCCGCGTACGGCGGGCCGAAGATCGACGAGGAGAGCCTGCCGGTCTCGTCGGCCACCCTGTCGCAGGACGGCAGGACGGTCACGCTCGTGATCAACGGCCTCAAGGCCGGCCGGGTGGTGCACGTCCGATCGCCCCGGCCGTTCGCGGCCAGCAACGGCCAGTCGCTGTGGAGCACCGAGGCGTGGTACACGCTCAACGCTATCCCGGGTCAGCAGCCGCCCGTCAACCTCGCGCTGGGCAGGGCGGCGACCGCCGACAGCTCCTGCTCGGCCACCGAGCGCCCGGCCAAGGCCGTCAACGGAACGGTCACCAGCGGCAACCTCGACAAGTGGTGTTCGACGGGCACGAACAAGTGGCTGCGGGTCGACCTCGGCGCCACCCAGAGCGTCAGCCGGTTCGTCGTCAAGCACGCCGGCGCCGGCGGGGAGAACACCGCCTGGAACACCCGCGACTTCACCATCCAGACCAGCACCGACGGCACGACGTGGACGACGACGACCACCGTCACCGCCAACACCGCCAGCACCACCACCCACGACATCTCCCCCACCCAGGCCAGACACGTCCGACTCACCGTCACCAAGCCCACCAGCACCACCGACAACGCGGCTCGGATCTACGAGTTCGAGGCCTACGGTGGGCAGGTCGCCACCGAGAACCTGGCGCTGGGCAGGGCGGCGACGGCCGACAGCTCCTGCTCGGCCACCGAGGGCCCGGCGAAGGCCGTGAACGGCAGCGTGACCGGCGGCAACAGCGACAAGTGGTGCTCGTCGGGCACGAGCAAGTGGCTGCGGGTCGACCTCGGCGCCACCCAGAGCGTCAGCCGGTTCGTCGTCAAGCACGCCGGCGCCGGCGGCGAGGACACCGCCTGGAACACCCGCGACTTCACCATCCAGACCAGCACCGACGGCACGACGTGGACGACGACGACCACCGTCACCGCCAACACCGCCAGCACCACCACCCACGACATCTCCCCCACCCAGGCCAGATACGTCCGACTCACCGTCACCAAGCCCACCAGCACCACCGACAACGCGGCCCGCATCTACGAGTTCGAGGCGCACGGCTCCGGAGTCGACACCGGCCGGGTCACGCTCCTCGACGGGTCCAGCCTCGACAACTTCGAGTCCACCAACGGCACCCCGGCGACGTGGCCGCTGGCCAAGGGCGGGGTGGAGGTCCTCGGCGGCGACATCCGCAGCAAACGGAGCTTCGGTGACTTCCGGCTGCACGTCGAGTTCTGGCTGCCCAACCTCCCGCCGGACGTCACCGGCCAGGCCCGCGCGAACAGCGGCATCTACCTGCAGGACCGCTACGAGCTCCAGGTCCTGGACTCCTTCGGCGACACCACCCCGGCCAACGACGAGGGTGGCGCCATCTACGGAAAGATCGCGCCGTCGGTCAACGCGGCCACCGCGCCGGAGACGTGGCAGACCTACGACGTCACCTTCCGGGCGGCCCGCTTCGACAGCGCCGGGGTCAAGACGGAGAACGCCCGGGTCACGGTCGTGTGGAACGGCGTCACCGTCCACGACAACGCGGTGATCAACGGGCCCACGGGCAACGGTGCCCCGGAGGGCCCCTCCGTGGGGCCGATCCGGCTGCAGGACCACGGTGACCCCGGCCTCAACGTCCACTACCGCAACATCTGGGTCGAACCGATCCGCTGACCGCGGCACCGAGGGGACGACGACCGCGCGGGTCGTCGTCCCCTCGGCCGTGGCCCCCCCCGCGGCCGTCGCCCCGCCGTAGGCGGGTCGTCGGTCAGGCGGTCAGTCCCGCCACGGCGGCCTCGACCGCCGCATCGAGCAGCCGCTCGTCCATGGGCTCCGTGATGGCGCTGGCGTAGACGGTCACGAGGTTGTGCCCCGCCCGGACGATCACGAAGGCCGACCGTCCGGTGATCAGATTCCGCCCGCTGCCCGCGCTGAACCGGTAGTCCACCCGCCAGGACTGCTCCCCGAGCGCGGGCGGCGGCTGCGCCTCGACCGCGAACCGCACCGCCGAGCCGTCCGCGCCCCGGGCGGTGAAGCGGGGGCAGGCCCGGCGCGCCGACTCCGCCTCGGCGAGCACCGTCGCGGGCACCGGTTCGGCGTGGGACCTAATCTCGATCACCAGTTCGGCCGACGCGGTGGCGGTGAGGCCGGGCACCGTGGCGTAGCGGGCCCGCTCCCGGACCCGCTCAATTCCGCCGAGCCGGTCCAGGTAGGCGTCCTCGGCCAGGGGCCGGCAGGCCGACGGGTCTATCCGGGAGCCGCCGCCGTCGCCCCGGTCGGGTGGCACCCGCCAACCCCGCGGCAGCACCGCCCGGACCGCGCCGGCCACCCGGCGGGCCTCCGCGCGGGTGAGCGGCCGACCGGGCTCGGGCCGCCCCGGCGCGGACCGCGTGGGCCCCGGGGTGGCATCGGGTGCCGGCGGGTCGACCGGAGCCGTCGACGCCGCCGCGGCACCGGTCGGACCGGCCACCGGAAACGGGGCGTACGCCCCGGGGATCCCCGGTCCGAGCACCGCCACCGCGAGCAGGGCCGCCAGCGCCGCGACCGCCGCGACGGGCGCCCGGGCGCTGTCCGAAGGGGACGGGGCCGGTCCGGGCACGGCCGGCCGGGACGCCAGGAACGGCAGGGTGACCGCGACGAGGTAGCCCAGCCAGGCCAGTGGGGCCAGCAGGTGCGCCTCGGCGGTGTCCAGCCCGTCCGCCCGCCCGGTCGCCAGGGCGTGCGCGTACTGCAGCAGCGCCGCCGCCGTGCCGGCCGCCCAGCCGGCGGTCAGCGCCCGGCCGACACCGGCGCGGCGGCCGAGCGCGAGCACCACCAGGACCGCCCAGCCGGTGAGCGCGCAGAGCAGCCAGCGCTGCTGGGCCAGCCGGTTCGCCTCGGCCAGGGTGTCCGGCGGGAGCAGCTCGGTCCGCCACATGGCGGCCCCCGCACCGAGCAGCACGGCGGTCAGGACCACCGCCACGACCCCCCGGTCCCACCGCCACGCCGGACGCCGGTGCCCCTGCCCGGCACCGTGCAGCAGCGCGCCGACCAGCACCGGGACCAGCAGCGCGAGCAGCGGCCAACCGCTGCGGGGCAGCGCGAAGACCAGCCAGGCGCGGGCCGCGTTGCCGTCGGTCGGCACGGACGCCAGCGCCGGCAGCGGCCAGAGCACCGCGACGCTGGCGGCCACCGCGACCAGGTACGTGGCTGCCCGCCAGCCGACCGATCCGGGCCGGCGGGCCACCACCAGCCGCGCCAGCAGCACGCAGAGGCCGGCCACCGCCGCGGCGAGTGGTCCCGCGAGCGCGGCGACCAGCAGCGCGACGGAGACGTCCGGCCGGGCCGACACAGCCGAGCTGCCCGGTACCGGCAGTGCGGTGGCGAGGAACGCCGTCACCGCGAAGCCGACGGCCGCGCCGAGGACGGGCCGCCACCAGCCGCCCGCGCCGGCGGCGGCGCGGCGGACGAGCGCGGGCAGCAGTCCGAGGCTCAGCAGGACGGCGCCGACGCAGACCGCGACGGGCGGGCCGACGGTCGCCTGCGCGGTCAGGAAGAGGTCACGCACGAGGGCGTCCGCAGCGCCCGCCGCCAGCATCGCGACCGCGCCGACCGCCAGCCCGTGGACCACGCCACCCGGCGGGTCCGCCGGCCGGCCCAGCGCCGCCGCCCGGGTCGCCGGATCCGGATGCCGGGCGAGCAGCCGACGCCGCCGCGCGGGACGAGCGGTCCCGGCGCGCAGCAGCGCGGCCAGGTGCCCTGCGTGGCCGGCATCGGCGGCGTACCGGTCGGCTTCCCGCTCGCGCCGCCGCAGCAGCCCGGCCGCCAGCAGCCCGGTCAGCACCGCGACGACCGCCGCGCGGCCGAGCGCCGTCAGGTAGGTCGCGTTCGGCCCGAAGGAGGTCACCTCGAACAGGCCGGCGGCGAGCACCGCCGGCACCGGCAGCCAGATCAGGGCACGGACGGCAGACGCCCAGGCCACGTCCCGGGCGAGGACGTGCGCGAGTTCGTGCGCCACGACGGGGTCGAACCGCGCCGGGTCGGCGTGGGCCACCGCGACGCCCGCCGGGAGCACCACCGTCGGCCTGCCGACCACGCCACCGGTGGTGTACGCCTGCCGTACGGGCGGGGCGGCGACGACCAACCTCGGCCGGCGCCGGGCGGCCAAACCGTTGCGGTCGCAGAGATCGGCGAAGCGGTCCAGCGCGCCCGGCACGGTGAGCCGCCGGCGCAGCCGACGCCGGTCGGCCAGCGGCAGCGCCAGGACCAGCGCCGCCGCCGCGCCCAGCGCGATCCCCGCCCCGGCGAGCAGGACCACTCCACGCCGGCGGAACTGTCCGGCCAGGCAGCGGTCGCGGGCCGTCGACTGCGCCGCCGCCTCGATCGGATGGGCCCGGGTGCAGACGTCGACGGCGGCGGCCCAGGGCCGGGAGAGCGAGCGGTCGGCGAGGAAGTAGAGCCCACCGGCGCTGATCCCGACGCTGATCAGGGACGCCAGCACGAGCGCGTAGAGCCAGCCGAGCCGGTCCGGCGACAGGCGTGGGCCGACGACCACACCGGCGTCGCCGTCACGATCGCTGGCGGTCGTGTCGTCCGGGGCCGTACCGCCGTCGTGGTGGGTCCCGCCGGCGCCGGGCCCGGTCATGCGTCCGGTGGGTCGACCATCGCGCCGACGGCCGCGTCGGCGAGCAGTTCCGCCCGGCCGGCGTCCAGGCCCAGCGCCAGCGCGTGCCGGTGGCACGCCTCCCGCAGTCGGCGTGCCTGCTCGGGATCCAGCCCCGGTCGGGCGTCGGGCGGGGCGGGCAGCTCGCGGCGGCGGCGACGCAGCAGGCCGGCCCGGACGGTGGCGGCGCCGAGGACCAGCACCTCGCCCACGGCGGCGGCCACCACCTGGAGCGCGAGCTCGCTGACCAGGGTGACGTCGATGCCGAAGCCGACGCCACCCTGCGGGACGGACCAGCTCGCCGATCCCTTCGACAGTTGCCGCCGCCAGCCGGCGGCCACCTCGTCGAAGACCGCAAGTTCCTCGGGGGCGATGCGACTGACCGCCGCGTGGGCAGCGCCCACGACCAGATCGGCGGCGACGTTCTGGTGCTCGGTCACGATGCCATCGTGCCGGTACGACGCCAGCCCGGAAACCGGACAGTAAGGTTTCCGGCACCAGGATCAGCCGACAGTCAGCCGTGGCGACCGTCATCGACGCAGGCGGCGGGAGCACTCGCCATCGTGGCCGTCGCGGAGCACACAGCGCCGACCACCCGGCAGCCGCACGTCGCAGAAGACCCGGTACCGGAGGAACTGCTGGTCCTCTTCGGACACGGTGGTCTCCCCCGGGTCGGTCATCGGCAGCACGGACATCCAGCGGCCGACGACCCGGGCCAGGCGCTGCGCGGCGGGCAGGTCGGCGGCGAGGACCGGCAGGTGGATCACGTACCGCCCGCTCACCGCCGACCGCCCTCGGCCTGCCCGGACTGCAACCGGCGCAGCGCGTGCTTGGCGACTGCGGCCTCCCTCCGGCTCTGCGCGAGCGCGTCGTAGACGGCGGCCATGTCGGCGGCCACCCGGTCGAGGAAGGCGTACACCTCATCTGGGTTCAGGCCCCGGCGCCCGAGCCGGGCGGTCGGGAACCGGCGCTCGCGCACCTGCCACGGCAGCAAGCTGGGGTACGCGCGGAAGCGGTAGGTCGTCCCACCGCTCACCAAGAAGGGCCTCTGGTTGCGGGCGCTCATCTCTACCTTCCGCCTGGTCGTGGATGGGGCGGGTCCACCCGCCCTCCCCGCACGGGCGGACCCGCCTCGCCCGAACACCGCAGCTTCGATCAGCGGTACGACATCCGGGCTGCTCAGCGAGGGTGTGGGCGGGAAGCGCGGCGGCCGGTTCGGGGGATGTCCCGGCCGCCGCGCTGTCGTCATCCTGTGACAGTCCGCAGTGGTTGCGCAACGTTTCAAAGCGCGATTTCTCTGACAGGCATTGACTTTCTTTCCTGAACGGATTAGGAGTTGCACGAGCAGGTCACGCAGTGTTGCGTCTTGGAACCAGGGAGTGTGCGGATGGTTGACGACCTCGGATCGACGGTGCCGCGCCGGCAGCTCGGCCGGCTGCTGAGGCAGTTCCGCAACGAGGCGGGGGTGACGCTCGACGCCGCCGCAGAAGCCCTCGAATACAGCCGGCAGAAAGTTTGGCGGCTGGAGTGCGGCATGGGTCCGGTGCGGGTGCTCGACGTCAAGGCGATGTGCGAGCTGTACGGTGTGTCGCCGGAGATGACCGAGGCGATGCGCGGGCTGGCCGCGGAGACGAAGCCGAAGGGCTGGTGGCACGCGTACGGGGATGCGGTACCGAGCTGGTTCGAGCTGTACGTCGGCCTGGAATCCGCAGCCGCGCACCTCCGCCGGTACGACGAATCACTGATCCCCGGAATCCTTCAGACCAAGGAGTACGCCCACGCCCTCTACCGTCTTGGCGGGCGGTTGAGCGACGAGGAACGCGAGCGTGCGGTGCAGGTTCGGCTCCAGCGACAGGCACTTCTCGTCCGACGGCTACCGGCGGCCCCCCGGCTTGATGCCGTGCTGTCGGAGGCTGTGCTCCGGCGGGTTCTCGGTGGCCCCGAGGTGATGAGGCTCCAACTCGACCAGCTCATCAAGCTCTCGGACCTTCCAAACGTGTCGGTCAGGGTGCTGCCGCTCGCGGCGGGCCCTCAGCCCGGAGCGGTAGCCGGGTCTTTCGTCATCCTCGACTTTCCACCGACCAAAGGTGGCCGCGCCGCCCCGGAACCCTCAGTCGTCTACAGCGAGTCCCTGACCGGCGCGCTCTACCTCGACAAGCCGGACGAGATGGCCGCCTACGACCGCGTCTGGAGGGGCCTGGATGCGCTCGCCCTCGGCGAGGCAGAATCGAGAGACATGATCAAGCGGCTCATCGGGGAGATGCGACATGACTGACCTGACCGGCGCCGTGTGGCGCAAGAGCACCCGCAGCGGCGACAACGGCGGCGACTGCGTCGAGGTCGCCACCAATCTGCCCGGCATCGTCGCCGTCCGGGACTCGAAGGACCCGGTTGGTCCCACGCTTATCTTCGGACCGGCCGCTTGGTCTGCGTTCGCGGGTGCAGCCGCGAACGGACTTGCCCCTCACCGGCGACCGTAGGCCCGGCACCGCTCAGGGCATCTGACCAGTTCGCCAATGCGGTGCAGCCATTCGATGTCGGCCCTGCGGTGACACCCACGCCAACCGAGTCCAGGAGATCAGCAATGCGAGACTGCTCCTGTGAACGATCTGACGGCTAGCGTGCGAGCCTTCGCCGAGGAACGTGATTGGCAGCAGTTCCACACGGCAAAGAACCTCGCCATGGCCCTTGCTGGCGAGGTCGGCGAACTGCTGGCCGAGTTTCAGTGGCTCACTCCGGAGCAGTCCGACACGGTTATGGACGATCCCGAGGCCGGCGCACGTGTCCGAGCAGAAATCGGCGACGTGATGATCTACCTGACCCGGCTGGCGGACGTCCTCGGCATCGACCTCGAGGAGGCTGCCCTCAGCAAGTTGGACGAGGTCGCCCAGCGCTACCCTGTCCAACAGGCCAAGGGCTCTGCCGCCAAGCGGTAGCGGGCGTGCGTCGGGATGATCTCTTCGCTACAGTCCAGCGATACAAGCGCGTAACGACGGGCTTCCGGCCATAACCGGACACGCCCCCATACGCACGATCACTTCGTGCTGCCCGGGGGCAAGTGTGTCTGCGTTCCGCACCTCCGCCGATGGTCTACTTCGCTACGCCGCCGCCGGTACGCTGGCCGACCGCATCGCGGAGCACATCGGCCACAACGTGAGCCCCGCCGAACGCCGGTCTTGGGAACGCAGCCTTCCCGTGCTCGGGCAGGACCTGGCAGACGCCGGCCTGGGCCAGGTCGAGGTACTGGTCGAATATCAACTTCCGCTGACCAGCAAGCGGATCGACATTGTGCTGGCCGGCGTACATCCCAAGACAGCCGAGGACTCCTACGTACTGGTGGAGCTGAAGCAATGGTCCCAGGCGGAGGCCTACGAAGGGTCTGACCGCCTTGTCCTGGTTGAGCACGTCCGGAGCCCGCGCTTGCACCCCGGCGTGCAGGTCGGCGACTACTGTGAGTACCTGACGGATTTCCTCGGCGTCCTCTCCCACCGCCGCAATCCGATAGTGGGTGCCGTATACCTACACAACGCCGTTGACCGGGACGTGAACGACCTCTTTTTGCGGCGGCCCACGGAGCAGAGCCGTATCTTCACCAAACAGCGTCGCGCTCAGTTCCTCGACTATCTCCGTACGCAGCTGGCTTCGGCCTCGGGCGCGGCCGCAGCGGACCGCTTCCTGAATAGCTCCGTCCGGCCGAGCAAACACCTCCTGTCGTACGCCGCCGCCGAGCTGAAGCAACGGTCGCATTTCACGCTGCTCGACGAGCAGCGCTTGGCGTACGAGTTGGTGCTGCACGCGGTGCAGCGGGCACGCGCCGCAGATCGCAAGTCGGTCGTGGTGGTCTCCGGTGGACCTGGCAGCGGGAAGAGCGTAATCGCGCTCTCGGTGCTCGGCGAACTGGCCCGGCAGCAGCGCTCGGTCATGCACGCCACTGGCTCGCGCTCGTTCACGCAGACCATGCGCAAGTACGCCGGCAAGGGCTCGACCCGCTTGAAAAACCTGTTCGGGTACTTCAACGGCTTCATGTCAGCCGAGCGGAACGGCCTCGACGTGCTGATCTGCGACGAGGCACACCGGATCCGGGAGACCTCGGTCAACCGTTTCACGCCGAAGGCGAAGCGGGACAAGGCGCGCCCGCAAATCGACGAACTGATCGCCGTCGCCCGCGTGCCGGTGTTCCTCCTCGACGAGCACCAGGTGGTCAAGCCGGGCGAGTTGGGCAGCGTCGATGTCATCTCGGCACACGCGAGACAGCTCAACTTGGATGTAGAGGTCGTCTCGCTACACGACCAGTTCCGCTGCGGTGGCAGCGAGGCCTATGAGCAGTGGGTCGTGGACCTGCTCGGCCTCGACGGCGGCAAGCCGTCGGTGTGGACCGGCGACGGCCGATTCGACCTGCGGCTGGCGGAGTCACCGGAGGAGGCCGAGGCGTTTCTCAGGGCGAAGCAGGTCGCCGGGGAGACGGCCCGCATGTCCGCCGGCTACTGCTGGCCGTGGAGTGACCCCCGGCCCGACGATTCGCTCGTGCAGGACGTCCAGATCGGCGAGTGGTCGCGACCGTGGAACGTCAAGAGTGACCGCAGCATCGGCGACGCGCCGGGCAGCGCGTTTTGGGCCACTGATCCGAATGGCTTCGACCAGGTAGGCTGCGTTTACACTGCTCAGGGCTTCGAGTACGAGTGGTCGGGCGTCATCATTGGCCCAGACCTGGTTGCCCGCGAGGGCCGACTGGTCACGCAGCGGGCGGAATCAAAGGACCCGGCGTTCCGCAGCCGTAAGACGCTCAACGACTTCGAGGCGGACCGGCTCATTCGCAACACCTACAAGGTGCTGATGACCCGGGGGATGCGGGGCACCCTCCTCTACTCTACCGACCCTGAGACGCGCGAATACCTGGCCTCGCTGGTCCAAGCACACCGCGGCGTGGAGACGGTCTACGAAACCATGAACCCTGGGGATCGCCCCTGAACCTCAACGTGTCCTGACAACGTCGGGCGAAGTGACTAGAATCCCGGGAAGCAAGCGGTCCGACAGGCTTTCACCCCTGAACACGCCTCCACCGCGCGAATCTTTCGTGCTCAGGGGGAACATCAGTGCCAGCTCACTTCTACGTATACGTCGGGTTGTCGTCCGCCGGGAACTACGAGAAGGGGAAGGCGAAGGGAATCTGGGGCTGGACTTCCAGCGTCCTGGACGGCGGGAACGGTGCCGAATCACGCAGCAATCGCGATGTCGCCCGCACAATTCGCACGGGCGACTATCTGATCTTCGGCTTCTACGTGCCCGGAGGACCTCGAGCGAAGAACCATCAGGAATTTTTTAACGGCACCCTGACGGAGGCGACCGTCACCCGGGTGGTACGTCCGCTATACGAATCCGCCGCAGAGGTTTGGACTGACAAGCTCTATCCCGAACGCATCGATCTCGAGGTGCTCGACACGTTCGCGCAAGTATCCGGGCGGCAGCTTGGCCTACCCGCAATGCATGCGCTACGCATGTCAGGCAACAAGCAGGGAGCGCCGGTTGGCGGCGGCCCCCCTGCCGCGACAGCGCTCGCCTCGGCCGCTGAGAATCAAACCGGCGATTCGGTAGATTTTGAAGGTGACCTTGATGCTCTTACCGCGGCTCTTCGCCGTCGAGAACAGCGCCGGCTACGGAAAATGAAGTTCGGGACGCAGGCAATCATCAGATGTGATCTGTGCGGGCGAGATTTGCCGGCACGCCTCGTCACGGCAGCTCATATCAAGCGGCGCGCCGACGCAACAAGGAACGAGCGGCTAGACATGAACAACATCATGGCGGCTTGCCTGCTCGGCTGTGATGCTCTCTTCGAGAACGGTCATGTTCACGTCGATAGCGGTGGGAAAATCCGCGTCGCAGCCGGCGTGGCGGGAGATCTACTGGCCGCAGTCCACCATCTTGCCGGCCGTCGGTGCACTGCTTACGACAAGCAGTCGCGCCCCTACTTCGAGGCGCACGCCAGCCGGTTCGTTCAGAAGCGTGTAGACACTGCCTGGCAACAGGCTGACTGGGACGTCTCGACCAATCCAGCAGCAACCGAACGGCCCTCGGCGCCCGGGCAACTTTCCCCGCGCGGATCTCTTTAGATTCACGCCGCGCCTTGAGCGCCGGACGTGCCCCGAGAGCACCGTTGTCGGAAGCCGTCGACCAGCTACATACCACCTCGGCGGCGCTGCGACTGGCGGCCGGACGGGCCGGAGGGCCTCGCTTGACCACCTGACCGCGCGGTACCCGACCGTGCCGGCGACGGCCCCGTAGGCGTACACGAAGGGTCTGCTCCGCCAGCGTGACACCGGCCGGGCAAGCAGCTGCCGTAGACCGTCAGGCCTGAGTCGGCGGCCGCAACCCGGCTGCCCGAGCGGCAGGCCACGCCGGTGCGGGTGAAGTCGGCGCGGGCCTGTCGGTATGGCGGCCGTGGGTGGCGCGCGGGGTGCCACCGACGACATCGAGGCGGCCATCGTGGACGCGCCCCTGCGCCTGGCCACCACGGTCGCGTTGGCGCTGTTCGGCGACGCCGACCGAGGCGGCGAACGTGCTCGGGTATCTGGGGCGCCGGCACGGCGGCGCGGGCGGTGGCCACCGACCAGGCGTGCCGGGAGGGCGTGCACGCGCCCCTGCCCGACCTGGTGGCGGGCGCCCGCCACCTCGCGAAGGCCCTCTCGTGACCGCCGCACGACGGCGGGGCTCCGCGTCCTAGGTGAGGGTGGTCGCCACGTACGCGGCGGCGTCGGCGACGAGCGCCTGCTGGTGTTCCGCGTCCCTGGTGGCCTTGCTCGACATGATCGCGATGACGAGCGGTGGGGACGTCGTGGGCCAGACGACGGCGATGTCGTTGACCGTGCCGTAGTCGCCGGTCCCGGTCTTGTCGGCCACGGTCCAGCCGCGCGGCACGCCGGCGCGGATGCGCTGGGTGCCGGCGCGGGTGGCGTTGCGTTCCAGCAGGTCGCGGAGGACGGCGCGCTTCTCCGGTGGCAGGGCGTCGCCCAGCACGATCCGCTGGTAGGTGGTGCCGAGTGCTCGCGGGGAGGAGGTGTCGCGAGGGTCGCCCGGGATGGCGGTCGTGATCGTCGGCTCCATCCGGTCCATCCGGGTGACCTCGTCGCCGAGGCCACGGGCGTACGCGGTCAGCTGGGCCGGCCCGCCCAGGTCGCGGAGCAGGAGGTTGCCGGCCGTACCGTCGCTGTGGCGCACGGCGGCGTCGCACAGTTGGCGGATCGTCATCCCCGTGGCCACGTGCCGCCTGGTGATCACCGAGCTCTTCATGAGGTCGTCCTCGGTGTACCTGACGACGGTGTCCAAGTGGGACAGCGGGTGGCGGTGCAGCACCGCCGCGGCCGCCAGCGCCTTGAACGTCGAGCAGAACGCGAAACGTTCGTCCGCGCGGTGGGCGATGGTGTCGCCGGTGCCCGTGGCCAGGGCGTACACGCCCAGGCGCGCGTCGAACGTGCGTTCCAGCTCCGCCAGGCGCTCGTGGCGGCCACTCGTCGTGGCGGCGGGAGGGGAAGCGGGGCGAGCGGTGGCGGTAGGGGAAGCGGGGAGCGCGGAGGAGGTGGGGGCAGGGGGCGCGCCGCCGTCCGCGCAGCCGGCCAGCGGCAGGGCCGCTGCCGCCCCCAGCAGAGCACGGCGGGTGATGGTCGGCTGCGTCGAAGTCAAGGTCCTGCCTCCGTTGTCGGGTCACGAGGATGGGCGGGGTCCCGGTCCCGGCCACCCCATGAGCCAACGCGCCGCCCGCCGCCGTCGGTTGCATCGCGGGAGGGATTCACGATCCGCCCGCACGGGATGTCTCCTCTGCCGGGGCGCGCGGCTGGGCCGGCGGCACCCCCGCGTCGGCAGGAGGCAGGATGGGCGGGTGACTGCCCCCACCCGCCCGCCGTCGGCCGTGTTGGACGCGGTGCTCGAGCGGTTGACGTACGTCAACGAGGAGACCGGCTACACCGTCGCCCGAGTGGCCACCGACCACGGCAGTGACCTGCTCACGGTGGTCGGCGCGCTGCTCGGAGCCCAGCCGGGGGAGAGCCTGCGCCTGTCCGGTCGGTGGTCGTCGCACCCGCAGTACGGCCGGCAGTTCGAGGTGCACTCGTACACCACCGTCCTGCCGGCCACGATCCAGGGCATCCGCCGCTACCTCGGCTCCGGGCTGGTCAAGGGCATCGGTCCGGTGTTCGCGGAGCGGATCGTCGCCCACTTCGGCCTCGACACCCTCCGCGTGATCGAGGAGGAGCCCGCCCGGCTGGTCGAGGTGCCCGGGCTGGGGCCGAAGCGCACGGCGAAGATCACCGCGGCGTGGGAGGAGCAGAAGGCCATCAAGGAGGTGATGGTCTTCCTCCAGGGCGTCGGCGTCTCCACCTCGCTGGCGGTGCGGATCTTCAAGCAGTACGGCGACGCCGCCATCACCGTTGTCCGCAACGAGCCGTACCGGCTGGCGGCCGACGTGTGGGGCATCGGCTTCAAGACCGCCGACACCATCGCCCAGGCCGTCGGGATCCCGCACGACAGCCCCCAGCGGGTGAAGGCCGGCCTGCAGCACACCCTGTCCGAGGCCACGGACGACGGGCACTGCTACCTGCCCCACCCGCAGCTGGTCGACGACGCCATCAAGATCCTCAACGTGCCGGGCGACCTCGTCACCGCCTGCCTCGACGAGCTCGTCGGCGAGGAGGGCGTGGTGCGCGAGACGCTGCCCGGGCCGGACGGCGAGCCGACGACGGCGGTGTACCTGGTGCCGTTCCACCGTGCCGAGCAGTCGCTCGCCGGGTCCCTGCTGCGGCTGCTGCGCGACCGCGCCGACCGGCTGCCCCACTTCACCGGCGTCGACTGGAGCAAAGCGCTGGCCTGGTTGAAGGCCCGCACCGGCACCGACCTCGCCCCCGAGCAGGAACAGGCGGTCCGTCTCGCCCTCACCTCCCGGGTGGCCGTGCTGACCGGCGGGCCCGGCTGCGGCAAGAGCTTCACCGTCCGCTCGATCGTCGAACTCGCCGCCGCGAAGCGGGCCAAGGTCACCCTCGTCGCGCCGACGGGCCGGGCCGCGAAGCGACTGTCGGAGCTGACCGGGCATCCGGCGGCCACCGTGCACCGGCTGTTGCAGCTACGCCCCGGCGGGGAGGCCAGCCATGACCGGGACAATCCCCTCGACGTCGACCTGCTCGTCGTCGACGAGGCCTCCATGCTGGACCTCATCCTGGCCAACAAGCTCGTCAAGGCCGTCCCGCCGGGCGCGCACCTGCTGCTCGTCGGGGACGTCGACCAGCTTCCCTCCGTCGGCGCCGGCGAGGTGCTGCGAGACCTGCTCGCCGCCCCGGCCATCCCCCGGGTCCGGCTGACGCAGGTCTTCCGCCAGGCCGCGGAGTCCGGGGTCGTCACCAACGCCCACCGCATCAACGCCGGCCGGCCGCCCCTGCTCGAGGGTCTGAGCGACTTCTTCCTGTTCGCCTGCGACGACACCGAGGCCGCCGCCGCGCTGACCGTGGACGTCGCCTGCACCCGGATCCCCGCCCGCTTCGGCCTCGACCCGCGCCGCGACGTGCAGGTCCTCACCCCCATGCACCGCGGCCCGGCCGGCGCGGCGGCGTTGAACACGCTGCTCCAGCAGCGGCTCACCCCGGCACGCGACGGGCAGCCCGAGCGCCGCCTGGGTGGGCGGGTGTTCCGCGTCGGCGACAAGGTCACCCAGATCCGCAACAACTACGACAAGGGCCAGGCCGGCGTCTTCAACGGCACCGTCGGCATCGTCACCGCGCTGAGCACCGACGAGCAGACCCTGACGGTACGCACCGACGAGGACGAGAGCATCGACTACGACTTCGACGAACTCGACGAGCTGGCCCACGCGTACGCCATGACGATCCACCGCTCGCAGGGCTCCGAGTACCCCGCCGTCGTCATCCCGCTCACCACCAGCGCGTGGATGATGCTGCAACGCAACCTGCTCTACACCGCCGTCACCCGTGCCAAGAAGCTCGTCGTCCTGGTCGGCTCCCGCCGCGCCCTCGCCGCCGCCGTCCGTACCGTCGGCGCCGGGCGCCGCCACACCGCCCTCGACCACCGCCTCGCCTGAGCGGCCCGCCGTCCGACGCACCGCCGCCCCGGTCCGCCCGCCCCGCGCTGCGGCGGTGGGGATCGCGGCCGGCGCGGGTGGCCCACGTCGGCGGTCGGGGCGAGGCGGGCCCCTACGCCAACGGCCGGCGCGGGGCGGCGGCTCCTACGCCGGCGGGCGGGGCGCGGGGCCCAGCGCCGCGAGCTGGATCTGCAACGCCAGCCGGGTGCGCGGCGAGGCGAGGTCGACGGGGACGACCTCGGTGAGGCGACGCATCCGGTACCGCAGCGTGTTGGGATGCACGTGCAGCTGCCGCGCCGCCCTGTTCGGGTCGCCCTGCTGGTCGAGCCAGGCGGCGATCGTGGCGACGTAGTCGGTGCCGTGCTCCCGGTCGTGGGCCACGAGGTCGGGCAGCGGCCCACCCACCAGCAGGTCGACGCCCGGCACCGCGCCGACCACCCGGTGCACGACCACCTCGGCCCACTGGTCCTCGAACCGCAGCACCGGCCCCCGCTGCCCGGCCGGGCCGCGCAACGCGAGCAGCTCCGCCGCCTCGGCGCGCGATCGCGGCAGGTCGGCCAGGTCCCGGGCGACGCCGCCGGACGCGGCGTACAGCCCCGGGTCCTGCACGGCGACGTCGTGGATCAGCCTCTCCATCCACCGCCGCGACCCGGGCGCGGCGCCCTCGTCGACCAGGACGGCGAACAGGACGTCGCCGACGTCCGCGAGCAGCGGCTGGCGCCAGCCGTGCCGGCGGGTGATCGACTCCCACAGGGCGAGGTTGTCGACCAGCTCCCCCGTCCCGCCGTGCGCGCCGAGTGCGACGACCCGCCACGGCCCCTCGGGCAGGGCCAGCTCCTCCCGCCCCATCCTGCCGGGGGCCCGCAGGGCGGCCCGCAGCCGGTCGGCCGACACCCGGCGCGCGACGTCGGCCTGCACGCGCAGGCGGAGCAGGTGCAGGGCCAGCACGGACGCCGTGCCCTGCAGGTCGCGCAACCGCCCGTCCGGCACCGGGCCCTCGACGACGGCCCAGATCGAGCCGAGCAGCTCGCCGCCCGCGCGGATCGGGATGATGAGGCGGGGCAGCGTCCCGTCCGGGCCCTGCGGTACGAAGATCAGCTCGCTGCCCGTGGCGAGCTTGCGGAAGACGCCACGGGACCGGAAGTGGGCGATCACGTTGCCGGGGGCGCGGCGGCCGACGATCGTCGACACGCGCGCCGGGTCGGTGCGGTCCTGGCGCGACGAGTAGGCGAGCACCCGGGACTGGGCGTCCTCGATCGTCACCGGCGCGTCGACGACGGCGGCGGTGGCGTCGGCGAGGGCGAACAGCTCGTCGTACACGCCGGGCTCCCCGGGCTCCGGCGAGCCGGGCGCGACGGCCCGGTCGATCATCCCGCGCAGCAACCAGACGAGCTGGGCCCAGGAGCCGTGGCGCTGCAGCTCGACCAGGGTCAGGCGTCGTCGGGCGGCGACGGACGTCACGTCGGGATGCGAGGCCAGCGGGGGCTTGAGGACGAGGCCGGCCGCCCCGGCCTCGGCGCAGCGCGCGACGACGGTGAGCGCCTGCTCGGGGGTCGCGATGCCGGCGCCGAGGACGAGGTCGCCGCTCTGGCCGGGCGGGGCGTCGTCGAGTTCGGCGACGGTCACGTCGCGTACCTCCGCCTCGTCGGCGAGGACGACGACCTTGAGCAGCGCGGCGCCGGCCGCGTCCACCACGCCAGCCACGGTGAGCATGCCGCGATTGTGCCTCGATCTTGTGCGTCCGGGCCAATGACCTGGGCGAACCTTGGTCGGAACGGACAATGACCTCTCGGCCCGGCGGGGACAGGATTGGCCGCAATCGCGGTTGCGCCTAAGGAGAGAACGCCATGTCCCCCGTCGAGTCAGTGCCCGCCCCCCAGCACGTCGCCGTCGTCGGCGCGGGGATGGTCGGGCTGGCCACCGCCTGGTTCCTGCAGGAGCGGGGGGTCCGGGTCACCGTGCTCGACCGTACGGGGGTGGCGGCGGGCGCGTCGTGGGGCAACGCCGGCTGGCTCACCCCCGGCATCACCACTCCCCTGCCGGAGCCGGCCGTGCTGCGCTACGGGGTGCGCGCCGTGCTGAGCCCGTCCTCGCCGGTCTACGTGCCGCCGCGCGCGGACGCCCGGCTCCTGCGGTTCCTGGCGGGCTTCGCGCGGCACAGCACGGCGGCGAAGTGGCAGGCCGCGATGCGGGCCCTCATCCCGATGAACCGGCGGGCGCTGGCGGCGTTCGACGCGCTGGCGGCCGGCGGGGTCGCGGCGCCGACGCACGAGGCGAAGTCGTTCCTCGCGGCGTACCGGACCGAGGCCGACCGGTCGGTCCTGCTCGACGAGCTGGCGCACATCCACGCCGCGGGCCAGGGCATCGAGTTCGACGTCCTGACCGGGGCCGAGGCCCGGGAGGTGGAGCCCTCGCTGTCGGACGCGGTCGGCGCCGCCATCCGCCTGCACGACCAGCGCTACGTCAACCCGGGGCAGTACGTGCACGCGCTGGCCGACTCCGTCCGCGCGCGGGGCGGAGCGATCGTGGCCGGGGTCGACGTGGTGGACGTCCGCGACGAGGGCACCGCGGTCCGGGTGGCGACCTCCGCCGGCACCGACGAGCGCTACGACGCCGTGGTGCTGGCGACCGGCACCTGGCTCGGCCAGCTGGCCCGGCGATTCGGCGTCCGGACCCTCGTGCAGGCCGGCCGCGGCTACAGCTTCAGCGTCGCGATCGAGCACCTGCCGGCCGGTCCGGTCTACTTCCCCGCGCAGCGCGTGGCCTGCACGCCGCTGGGCGACCGGCTGCGCGTCGCCGGGATGATGGAGTTCCGCAGCGCCGAGGCGCCGCTGGACCGTCGCCGTGTCTCGGCCATCGCCGAGGCCGCGCGGCCGCTGCTGCGCGGCGCCGACCTGGACGCGCGCACCGACGAGTGGGTCGGCTCGCGACCCTGCACGCCGGACGGCCTTCCCCTGATCGGCCGGACCAGGTCGCCGCGCGTCTTCGCGGCCGGCGGCCACGGCATGTGGGGCATCACCCTCGGCCCGCTCACCGGCGAGCTGCTCGCCGAGCAGATCACCGGCGGCGGGCAGGCCGTGGAGCTGCGCCCCTTCGACCCGCTGCGCTGACGGGCGCCGCCCGGAACCGACGCGCCGCCGGCCCCGCCTCGCGGCATCCGTTCGGATGCCGCCGGCGGGCCGCCGTCTCCCGCCCGCCCGCGGCCAGCGGGCCAGCGCAGCCGGACGTGCCAGCACAGCGAGTGGTCCAGGGCTTCCGGCGCCCCGCGAGGAAGCCCCGTGGTCGGCGAGGTGCCGGGGTCAGGAGGCGGTCGCGATCGGCGAGGGATTGAGCCTGGCGAAGCCCTCCTGCCGCTGGTAAGGGAAGTACGGGTAGGGCGCGGTGCGGGCGCTGGCGGTGTCGAGCCGGGCGAGCTGTTCGGGCGTGAGTGACCAGCCGACGGCTCCGATGTTCTGCCGCAGCTGCTCCTCGTTGCGGGCGCCGATGATGACGGTGGCCACGGTGGGTCGTCGCAGCAGCCAGTTGACCGCGATCTGCGGCACCGCCCGGCCGGTCTCGCGGGACAGCTCGTCGAGCACGTCCACGATGTGGAAGAGGTGCTCGTCGTCGACCGGCGGGCCGAAGGCGGCCGTGGCGTGCAGCCGGCTCGCGGGCGGTGGCGGGGTGTCGCGGCGGATCCTGCCGGTGAGTCGTCCCCAGCCGAGCGGGCTCCACACGACGGCTCCGACGCCCTGGTCGAGGCCCAGGGGCAGCAGTTCCCATTCGTAGTCCCGGCCGACCAGCGAGTAGTAGACCTGGTGCGCCACGTACCGGCAACGGTGGTCCCGGTCGGCGGCGGCGAGGGACTTCATGAGTTGCCAGCCGGCGAAGTTGGAGGCGCCGACGTAGCGGATCTTACCGGCCCGCACCAGGTCGTCCAGCGTCGCCACGACCTCCTCGACGGGCGTCGCGGCGTCGAAGGCGTGCAGCTGGAACAGGTCGATGTAGTCGGTGCCGAGTCGGCGCAGCGCCGCGTCGACCGAGCGGATGAGCCGGGCCCGGGAGGTCCCCGCGTCGTTCGGCCCGTCGCCGGTCGGCAGGCCGCTCTTGGTGGAGATCAGGACGGCGTCGCGTCGGCCTCTGATCGCCTGCCCCAGCACCTCCTCGGACGCGCCGTCGGAGTACACGTCCGCGGTGTCGAACATGGTGATCCCGGCGTCCAGGCAGATGTCCACGAGGCGCCTGGCCTGGCGCGCGTCCGTGTTGCCCCAGGCGCCGAAGAGCGGTCCGGAACCGCCGAAGGTGCCGGCGCCGAAGCTCAGCGCGGGCACGGTGAGGCCGGATGCCCCCAGTCGTCGGTACTCCACGATCACACCTCCCAATTAACGGAACTGTGGTTCCTTTAAGCCGGTGAGTACGATAGCAGCCATCCGCAGTTAAGGGAACTGGAGACCCGTTATGACCGTGGGTGCCATTCGGCCCGGAGGACGGACCGCCCGGGTACGCGCCGCCGTGCTCCGAGCCGCCAGTGACGCGCTCATCGAGCACGGCTTCGACCGCCTCGACCTCGCCGACGTGGCGCGCCGCGCCGAGGTGGGCAAGACGACGGTCTACCGCCGCTGGGGCACGGTCGCCGGCCTCGTCGCCGACCTGCTGGCGGACATGGCGGAGCAGTCGTCGCCCCGGGCAGACACCGGCTCGCTGATCGGGGACCTGCGGGCCAATGCCCGGCTCGTGCAGCGCACCCTGGTCGATCCGCGCCAGGGCGCGCTGTTCCGGGCGGTCATCGTCGCCGCGACCTGCGATCCCCGTGCCGCCGAGGCGCTGCATCGCTTCTACGCCGTACGCATCGCCGAGTGGGCTCCCTGCGTCGAACAGGCCGTGCGGCGGGCGGAGCTGCCCGCCGGCACGGATGCGGCCGAAGTCATCCGCGCCGTCTCGGCACCGCTCTACTACCGCCTGCTCGTCAGCGGAGATCCCGTCGACGAGGCCGCGGCGGACCGGGCCGCCGAAGGGGCAGCGGCAGCCGCCCGCGCCGGCGTCTACACGCCGACCAACGGTCGCCACTGACGGCGCGCCACATCCTCGACTGTCCCGCTCGTTGCCGGGCCCGAGGCCGGCCGCCCCGCTCGTTGCGGCGCGCTCCGTCAGCCTCGTCGGTGGTGCCGGGCCCGAGGCGGGCCGTCCCGCTCGTTGCCGGGCCGGAGGCGGCGTGAAGGGACGCGGCCCTCGTTCGCTCGGCCTGAGGTGCGCCGGCGCGACGAAACGCCCGCCTACGTTCCGTGACCGGTGCGGCACCGCAGCCCCGCGGACGGCGGCCGGCTCGCCGGCGCGGGCGGGGCGGTCGGCGCGGTCATCGGCCAGGCCAGCTCGGCTGCGAGCCGTCCGGCGACACCGATGACGGTTCGTTCGCAGCTTCATGACAGTTGTGTGAAGAAGCTGTGGAAGTGACCGTCAGTGGTTTCGTCGCCCTTCCGGCGGGGGCAACACCCCGCTCGACGACAACTCTCCGGAAGGACGGCTCCAGTGGAAGTCACCGGTTTCTTCACTGCCATCATCATCGGTCTGATCATCGGGGCGTTGGGCCGCCTGGTCGTACCGGGCAAGCAGCACATCCCGATCTGGCTCACGCTGCTCATCGGTGTGGTGGCGGCGATCCTCGGCACACTCGTCGCCGGGGCCCTGGGCGTCGACGACACCCGGGGGATCGACTGGATCGAGCTGGCCCTCCAGGTCGTCTTCGCCGCGATCGGCGTCGCCATCGCCGCCGGCGCCTACGGTCGCCGACGTATCCGCTGACCTGCGCGCCCGGCGCCGGCCCACCCTCGTGGCGGGCCGGCGCCGTCGTCTCCGCCGCGCTGCCCGAAGGACCGCGCAGGCGAGGACAGGTGGCGCGACTAGCTGCGACAGTCGCAGCCGGTGCGGCCGTGGGCCGCGCGCCGGTGCGGCGCGGGCCGGCAGGTGGCGCAGTACCGGGCGGAGGGGCGGTGCGCCAGCTCCTCGATCGGGATGTCACGGTCGCACCCCTCGCAGACGCCGTAGCGGCCCTGTTCGAGATAGTGCAGGGCCCGGGCGATGTCGCCGAGGGCCCGTCGCGTGGCGGCCGTCAACGCGGCGGCGGCCTCGAGATCGGCCCCGTCGGAGCGCACCTGGCGGGCCTGCCGGTCCAGCAGCGCCAGCTGGGTGCTGTGCCGCTCGTACTGCTCCTCCAGGACGATCCGGAGCACCCCCAGCTCGTCCTGCCTGTTCACGAGGTACACGATCGGTCCTTCTCCCTGCTCGCAACGAAAAGAAAGGGCGGAGCGCTGATGCGCTCCGCCCGCCGGTGCCGCTCCCGTGGATCTCGACCGGGTGGCGGCGGGCGGCCCTGGCGAGGCGCCCGCCGGGTCGGCGGCGCGACGATCGGCGCGACGGCGCCCCGGCTGGCGCGGACGACCGACGACACGACGAGGCGAGGGCTGATCGCGCCCGCGACGAGGCGGCTGCGCCGCCCGACCGTCGCGGCCGTGCGCGACGGCACGGAAAGGTCCTGGTGCACCGCGGTGCGGGGCTGCCGGGAGGGGCCGGGGGCGATCACGGCGTCACCATAGACCGAACGCCCGCGCACCGGCCAGCGTCCGGAGCCTCGGGGCCTCGTCGTGGGGTCGCCGGGTCGGCCGGGACGGCCGTGACCCGCCGCACAGGCCCCGAAACCGAGGTGCGCGCGCCGGCCCCGGCGCTCTACGTTTCGGCCGTGACCCTCGACATCGTGAGCCTGGCGGACCGCCCCGACCTCGCCCGTTCGCTCGACGAAGACTTCGACGGGGCGTGGCCGCCGTTCATGCTGTGGGACCCGATGGGCGCGCTGTACTACGGCGTCGCCCACGACCTGTACCCCCAGTTCGTGTTCGCCGCCGTCGACCCCGCCGATCCCGCACGCGCGGTCGCCCGGGCGTACGCGGTGCCGTTGCGCTGGACGGAACCGGAGCTTCCCGACGGTGGCTGGGACCGGGTGATCCAGCGCTCCGCCCTCAACCGCCTGACCGGCGCCGAGCCGAACATCGTCTCGGCGTTGGAGATCTGCATCCGGCCCGACCGGCGCGGCACCGGGCTGTCCGCCGTGATGCTCGCCG
This sequence comes from Micromonospora sp. URMC 107, assembly GCF_051386315.1. Lineage (NCBI taxonomy): Bacteria > Bacillati > Actinomycetota > Actinomycetes > Micromonosporales > Micromonosporaceae > Micromonospora > Micromonospora sp. URMC 107. The sequence goes on along the minus strand of NZ_JBPQTK010000018.1, from coordinate 502 downwards.
CGATGCGCGAGGCCGTCGCGAAACTGGGCTACGACACGCTGGTCGCGCCCGTCCGACCGAGCGGCAAGCACGCCCGGCCCGAACTGCCGATGACGGAGTACGCGGCGCAGGTCCGCGAGGACGGCCTGCCGGTCGACCCCTGGCTGCGGGTGCACGTGCGCGCGGGCGGACGCATCGAACGCGTCGCCACCCGGTCGATGACGATCGCCGGGACCCTCGCCGACTGGCGTCGCTGGACGGGCCTGCCGTTCGACACCAGCGGGCCGGTCCACGTGCCCGGGGCCCTCGTGCCGGTGCACTGCGACGTGGCGCACGAGCACGCCGTCTACGTCGAGCCCAACGTCTGGGTCAGCCACCGGCTCTAGTCGTCGCGCCGCGCTCAGGAACGCCTTGCGGGCAGGTGAGCCACCGCACCAGTGGCAGCAGCGCGACGTCGACGCAGAGCTCAACCACAGGCCGTTGCGGTGCAGCCGGTTCGGGGGCGGGAGCCGAGGTGGCGGGG
>NZ_JBPQTK010000017.1:0-70852 GCF_051386315.1 Micromonospora sp. URMC 107 | reverse complement strand
GGGCGGCGCGGTGGTGGGGGGCGGGGTGCCGCCGCCGCACGGCGCGCCGTTGATCGTGCAGTTCAGCGGCGCCTTGTACGGGCCGGTGCCGTTGTAGCCCCAGCTGAACGCGGCGCCCGCCGCGATCGGGCCGGCCCAGCTCTTCTTGACCGCGACGTAGTGGTCGCCGGTGCGCGTGACGTCGGCGTCCCAGGAGCTGCTGATGCTGGTGCCCGACGGCAGGTCGAACTCGATGCGCCAGGTGCTCACCGGGGCACTCGTCCCGTTGGTGATGGTCACCCGCGTCTCGTGACCGGTCCCCCAGTCCTGCGCCTTGGCGAATCCGGCGGTCACGCTGCCGGCGCCGAACGCACTGGCCATCGGGACCGTGGCGGCGGTGACCGCCATCACGGCGCCGACCCAGAGGGCCCGGCGGAGCGATCTCTTCATGCGGCGTCTCCCTAAACAGTTAGGAAACTTTCCAGATTGATGGTGAGACGCTACTCACGCCGTCATCGCTTCGTCAAGATGTGCATGTATCGATTTACATTGGGAGCGCGCCCAGTCCCGCCGAAGCGCCCCTCCGGATGGCGGTCGGCGACCGGTCGGCAACGACGCGTAGCCTCGGCCCATGACCGTCTTCGACACCCGGATCGACGCCCTGGCCGGTGGCCCGGCCGACCTCGCGCAGTACCGCGGACGCGCGCTGCTGGTGGTCAACGTCGCCTCGCGCTGCGGCCTCACCCCCCAGTACGCCGGCCTCCAGGCGCTGCACGACGAGTACGCCGACCGCGGCCTGGTGGTGCTCGGCGTGCCCTGCAACCAGTTCGCCGGCCAGGAGCCGGGCAGCGCCGCCGAGATCAGCGACTTCTGCCAGGTCAACTACGGGGTGAGCTTCCCGCTGACCGAGAAGGTCGACGTGAACGGCCCGGACCGCCACCCGCTCTACGCGGCGCTGGTGGGAACCGCCGACGCCGAGGGCCACACCGGCGACGTGCGGTGGAACTTCGAGAAGTTCCTCGTCGCCCCCGACGGCGCGGTGGCGGCCCGCTTCGCGCCCACCGTCGAGCCCGGCTCGGCCGACCTGCGCGCCGCGATCGAGAAGGTGCTGCCGCCGGCGGCCTGAGCAGCCCGAGCCCGCCCCGCGCCGGCCCGCGGCGTGGGGCGACGCGACGCCGCCGCGACCGGGTCGACGATCGCCCGCCCGTCCGGGCGGCCGAGCTTTCGGGCGTCCGGGCGTCCGGGGCCCACGCACGTCCGGGCGCCCACGCGTCCGGGCGCCACGCGTCCGAGCTTCCCGGCGTCCGACGCGGACTCCGCCGTGCCGCTGCGTGTCGACCGGACTACGATCGGCGACATCTGGTCCGGGCGAAGGGGGACGGGATGTTCTTCGCGGTGCAGGGGGCGCTCGCACCGGGCGAGGTCCCGCCCGAGCACCACGTCAGCATCCAGCGCCCGCTCGACGCCGGTCGGGTGGTGCTCGACGCCGCCGTGCCCGACGACGTGCTGCGCGACCACGGCCGCCTGCGCCACCTCCCGTCGGCCCCCGAGCAACTCGACGCCCCGGGGCGGCACCGCTTCGCGCTGGACCACCTGCTCGGCCGGGTCGACCACGCGGCGTCCTACATCCGGATGCCGCCCGAGGACCTGCCGCCGTTCGTCTGGGAACTCCTCGCGGCGGCCAGGCCGGTGGTGTTCGGCTGGACCGACCCGACGACCGGCGAACGGATCGAGCGGGTGGTGGTGGCGCTCCGGCGCGACGGCGATCCGGGCGGCCGGACCGGAGGCGACGGCGATCCGGGCGGCCGGACCGGGCGCGTCCCACCCGGGCCCCGCCAGCCGTGACTCCCGCGCCTCAGCCCTCGACGCCGGCGGCCCCGGTCGGGTCGGCCAGCGCGGCCCGGATCGGGGCGAGCGCGGCAACGAACTCGTCGAGCTCCCCGGCCTCGTCCCAGAGCTCGGCCAGCTCGGAACCGTCGGCGAGCACCCGGTCCAGTGCCCGCAGGGCCAGCGCCGGCAGCTCCGCGGGAAGCGTCAGGCGCCCGCCGGCAGTGAGGAAGTCCGGCGCGTAGACCGAGTCGGCCGGCGGGCCGCCGGGGAGGTGCGCGGCGACCACCGCCAACGCCGCCACCGCCTTGGCCCCGGGCCACGAGTCCAGGAAGTCGCCCTCCCGCACCGCCTCGCGCAGCGCCTGTTCCACCAGGAGGGGCCGCCGCTCCGGCGACGCCTCGTCGAGACTGGCGCACCAGTCCGCCGCCGTGTCGTTGTCGAACGGCCCCACCGCCCACGCGCCCATCGCACTCCCCGTTCCGTGTTCGAAGTGGAGGCAGGCTAGCCCCCGGGTCCGACACCGGCCCCGCCCGCGACGGCGCCGGGGACGCGGGTCGCCCGCCAGCGACGGCGACGCGGGCCGCCCCGCAGGCGTTGTCGTCGAAGCCGTCCCCCGACGCCCGGGCCGGCAGTACGTTGGGCGGACGGGCGCGTGGACCGCCCCCGCCGCCAGCGCGCCGCCCGGCCCGGCACCGTCGGCCCGCCGGCTCACCGACGCCCTGCGCCTGGCGCCTGGCGCCTGGCGGCAGGCGGCAGGCGGCAGGCGGCAGGCGGGATTGTCGACCAGACCGGTGGGGAATAGCGTCACCGCGAACGGAGTTGGGAACCGACATGACAACTGTGGGACTGATCGGCAGTGGACACATCGGCGGCACGGTGGCGCGGCTGGCGGTGGCCGCCGGCTACGACGTGGTGCTCAGCAACTCGCGCGGCCCGGAGACCCTCAAGGACCTCGTCGAGGAGCTGGGCCCGCAGGCCCGGGCGGCCACGGTCCGGGAGGCCGCGGAGGCCGGCGACCTGGTGGTCGTCACCATCCCGCTGAAGGCGTACCGGGACGTGCCGGTCGAGCCGCTCGCCGGAAAGCTGGTGCTCGACACCAACAACTACTACCCGGAACGGGACGGCCGGTTCCCCGAGCTCGACTCGGGCTCCACCACCAGCAGCGAACTGCTCCAGCGGCACCTGCCGCAGTCGCGGGTGGTCAAGGTGTTCAACAACATCTTCTTCAAGCACCTGCACGAGCTGGCCCGGCCGACCGGTGCCGACGACCGCAGCGCGCTGCCCATCGCCGGCGACGACGCGGGCGCGAAGGCGGAGGCCACGGCATTCCTCGACCGCATCGGCTACGACGCCGTGGACGCCGGGACGCTCGCCGAGAGCTGGCGCTTCCAGCCGGACACCCCGGCGTACGGGACCATCTACTCGGCCGACCCGGCGAACTGGGAGCGCGAGGCGCCGGCCGACGGCGCCAGAGTGCGCGCCGCCCTGGGCGAAGCCACCCGCTGACCGGCCACACCACCCTCCGGCCGGTCGCATCACGGGCGGCGCGACCGGCCGGGCCGGGCTAGGCTGCGACCGTGCAGCTCACCACCGTGGACGACATCATCGCGGCCGAGAAGCGCATCGAGGGGCGGGTCGCCCGCACGCCGCTGCTGCCCTGCCCCCGCCTCGGCGACCCGTTCGGGCTCGACCTCGCGGTGAAGGCGGAGAACCTCCAGCACACCGGGAGCTTCAAGGTGCGGGGCGCGCTGAACGCGCTGCTCGCCCGCGTCGAACGGGAGGGGGCGCCCGCCGGGCTGACCGCCTTCTCCGCCGGCAACCACGCGACGGCCGTGGCCTTCGCCGGAAGCGCCTTCGGCCTGCCGACGGTCGTCTGCATGCCGCCGCACGCCGTGCCGACCAAGGTCGAGGCGGTCCGGCGGTACGGCGGTGAGGTCGTCCTCACCGACGACCTGCTGGGCACCTGCCAGGCCCTCGCGGCGGAGCGCGGCTACCACCTCCTGCACCCGTTCGACGAGCCGGACGTCATCGCCGGTCAGGCCACCGTCGGCAGGGAGATCCTGGCCGACGGCCCGCCGCCGGAGCTGGTCCTCGTGCCGATGGGCGGCGGCGGGCTGATCAGCGGGGTGGCGGCGGCCGTCCGGGCGGCCGTCCCGACCGCCCGGGTCGTCGGGGTCGAGCCGGTCACCGCCAACGCGGTGGGCCATGCGCTGCGCACCGGCGGCGACGCCCTCGCGGTACGGCCGACGTCGATCGCCGACGGGCTGGCGGCTCCGTTCGCCGGGCGGCACACCCTGGCGCACGTGCGCGCGCTGGTGGACGACGTGGTCGAGGTGTCCGAGGAGGACATCCGGGCCGCCTGGTGGGAGCTGCTGGACGCGACGAAACTCCTGGCCGAGCCGTCCGCCGCCGTCACCCTCGCCGCGTTGCGGGCCGGCCTGGTCGACGCCGCGCCGGGCACCCGTACCGTGCTGGTCCTCAGCGGCGGCAACGTCTCCCCGGCCACGCTCGCGTCCCTGGCCTGAGCAGCACCGGCGGGGCCTGTCCGCTCCCCGCCACCGGCCCGGGCAGGGCGGCTTCCGGCCGATCCCGCCGCGCCGGATCAGACCGGGCGACGGCCGGCGAAGCCGCACTCCACCCGGTGGTACCAGCGCACGTCCGTGTCCCCCTCCAGCCAGCACCAGAGCACCGGCCGGCCGTCCCGCTCGCCGGGGAAGTCGAGCAGCACCGGCGCGACGCCCTTGACCTGGATGTCGTGGGAGTGCAGCTCCTCGACGAGGGCGTGCAGCCGCGCCTCCAGCCCCTTGACCTCCGCCAGTCCGCCGAGCGGGCTGGCGCCCCGGGCGACCAGGTCGACGCGCAGCTCGGCCAGGTCGGCCCGCAGCCGGATCAGCTCGTCGACGCGTGGGCGCAGGGTGGCGATCAGGTGACGGGCCTGGGCGAGGGTGAACACCGGGCCAGTATGGAGCACGCGACGGGCCCGCCACGCCCGGCCGGAGCCGGGTTTGTAGCTAACCTTCCTTGACGGGGCATCCACGTGTAGCTAAGTTTCGACCAAACCGACGGGAGGGTCGACATGGAGCGAAGGAAGTTCCTGGCCGGAGCGGGTGCGGTGACCGTGGGCGCGGTCGCGGCGACGGCACCCGGCGCGGCCGGCCACGCCGCGCCCGGCATCCGCCACGTGGAGACCGGCCTCGACGTGCTCGTCCGATCCGGCTTCGCCGACCTCGCGGGTCAGCGGGTGGGCGTGATCTCGAACCCCACCGGCGTGGACTCGGCCTACCGGCACCTGGTCGACCTGATGCACGCCTCCGGCGCGGTGCGGCTGGCCGCCGCGTTCGGCCCCGAGCACGGCTTCCGCGGCTCGGCCCAGGCCGGGGGCAGCGAGGGCACCGGCGTCGACGCCCGCACCGGGATCACCGTCTACGACGCGTACGGCGCCTCGCAGGCCAAGTGGGAGACCATGTTCACCCAGGCCGGCGTCGACACCGTCGTCTTCGACATCCAGGACGTCGGCGCCCGCTTCTACACGTACATCTGGACCATGTACACCTCCATGATGGCCGCCGCCCGGGTGGGCAAGCGGTACGTGGTGCTGGACCGGCCCAACCCCGTCGGTGGCCGGGCCTACGGGCCGATGATGACCGCCGGCTACACCTCCGGCGTGGGCCTCAAGGAGATCGTCCAGCAGCACGGGATGACCGTCGGCGAGTTGGCCCGGTTCTTCAACGCGGAGTTCCTGCCCGCCGAGGCCGGCCGCCAGGTCGACCTGCACGTCGTGAGGTGCCGGCACTGGAAGCGCGACAAGCTGGCCGCCGACACCGACCTGCCCTGGGTTATGCCCAGCCCGAACATGCCCACCGCGGAGACCGCGCTGGTCTACCCCGGCACCGGCCTGTTCGAGGGCGTCGCCTCGATCACCGAGGGCCGGGGCACCTGCCGGCCGTTCGAGCTGATCGGCGGCCTGGCCGCCGACTTCGACTACCACTGGTCCGACCGGCTCAACGCCCGCGAGCTGCCCGGCGTCGAGTTCCGCGAGGCGTACTTCACCCCGACGTCCGCCGGGCAGAAGCCCGCGCTGCTCAACAAGCTCTGCGCCGGGGTCGAGGTGAAGGTCGTCGACCGGGCGACGTACGACCCGATCCGCACGGCGGTCGCGATGCTGGTGGAGGCGCACAAGTACCCGGCGTTCGCGTGGCGGCGCGACTCCTGGGACGCCGTGCGGCCGTACTGGATCGACAAGCTGACCGGTTCGCCGCGGCTGCGCACGATGATCGACGCGGGCGCCGACGTGGACGACGTGGTCGGCGCCTGGGCCGACGAGCTGGCGGACTTCAACCGACGGCGCGAGCCCCACCTGCTCTACTAGGAACGTCCGGCCGGCCCGTGGGTCGCCGGTCCCGGGCCGTTCAGTCGGCCTGGGCCGCCAGCTCGCGGGCCCGGTCCCGGGCCGCCTCCAGCGCGGCGAGCAGCGCCGCCCGTACGCCGTGCTTCTCCAGCTCGCGCACGGCGGAGATGGTGGTGCCGGCCGGCGAGGTGACCGCCTCGCGCAGCTTCACCGGGTGCTCGCCGGAGTCGCGCAGCATGACGGCGGAGCCGATCGCGGTCTGCACGATCAGCTCGTGCGCGACCTGCCGGGGCAGGCCGAGCAGGATGCCGGCGTCGATCATCGCCTCGACCAGCAGGTAGAAGTACGCCGGCCCGGAGCCGGAGAGCGCGGTCACCGCGTCCTGCTGGGACTCGGGCACCCGGACGGTCGACCCCAGCGGCTTGAACATCTCCTCGGCCAGCGCGAGGTGCGTGCCGGTGGCGTGGGCGCCGGCGGAGATCGCCGTCATCGCCTGGTCGACCAGGGCCGGGGTGTTGGTCATCACCCGCACCACGGGCGTGCCCTCGGGCAGCCGGCGGTTGAAGAAGCTGGTGGGCAGGCCGGCGCAGAGGGAGATGACCAGCTTGTCGGCGGGGACCTTCGGCCCGATCTCCTCCAGCAGCGTCGCCGCGTCCTGGGGCTTGACCGAGATGGCGAGCACCTCCGCCTCGTCCACCGCCGTGAGGTTGTCGACCACCCGGACGCCGTAGCGGGCGGTCAGCTCCTCGGCGCGGGCGGGCCGGCGGGCGGTGGCCAGCAGCCGGTCCACCGGCCAGCCCGAGCGCAGCAGCCCGGAGAGCATCAGCTCACCGATCTTGCCGGCCCCGATGACCGCGACCGTGTGCACCGAACCCGCCATCGCCGTCGTACCCCCTCGCCGTGAGCCGGCGTCGCGGCGGGCCCGGACGGCCCACCGCGACGCCGCGGATGGATCAGCTGCCGAAGAAGACCTCGGCCTCGGCGTACCGCTCCAGCGGCACGGTCTTCAGCTCGCGGGTGGCCTCGGCCAGCGGGACGCGGACGATGTCCGTGCTCTGCATGGCGACCATCTTGCCCCAGTCGCCCTCGTGGGCCGCGTCGATCGCCTGCAGGCCGAGCCGGGTGGCGAGCACCCGGTCGAAGGCGCTCGGGGTGCCGCCGCGCTGGATGTGCCCGAGCACGACCGTGCGGGCCTCCTTGCCGGTCTTGGCCTCCAGCTGCTCGGCGAGCCACTGGCCGATGCCGCCGAGGCGGACGTGGCCGAACGCGTCGAGCTCCTGGTTGTGCAGGACCATCTGGCCGTCCAGCGGCTGGGCGCCCTCGGCGACCACGACGATCGGGGCGTACTGGTGCTGGAAGCGCTTCTCGACGTAGCCGGCGACCTGCTCGACGTCGAACTGCCGCTCCGGCAGCAGGATCACGTTGGCGCCGCCGGCCAGGCCGGCGTGCAGGGCGATCCAGCCGGCGTGCCGGCCCATCACCTCGACCACCAGGGTGCGGTGGTGGCTCTCGGCGGTGGTGTGCAGCCGGTCGATCGCCTCCATCGCGATGTTGACGGCGGTGTCGAAGCCGAAGGTGTAGTCGGTGGCGCCGAGATCGTTGTCGATCGTCTTCGGCACCCCGATCACGTGGACCCCGAGCTCGTGCAGCTTGGTGGCGACGCCGAGGGTGTCCTCGCCGCCGATCGCGATGAGCGCGTCCACGCCCTGCGCGGCGAGGTTCTCCTTGATCCGCTCGACGCCGTTCTCGATCTTGAAGGGGTTGGTCCGGGACGAGCCGAGGATGGTGCCGCCGCGCGGCAGGATGCCGCGGACCTCCGCGATGCCCAGGGGGCGGGACAGACCCTCCAACGGGCCCTTCCAGCCGTCCCGGAAACCCACGAACTCGTGGCCGTAGCTGGCGACGCCCTTACGGACCACCGCCCGGATGACCGCGTTGAGACCCGGGCAGTCGCCGCCGCCGGTGAGCACGCCGATACGCATGATCTGCTCATCCTCCTGGAGCATCAGGTGTAGCCCGATTTGCCCCAGGATATGTGTCGGATCAGACCATCGGCGCCGTTGCCGGCCCGGGGCGGGCCGTCAGTGCGCACTGTAGTCGCCGCGGGTGTGCGCCGACACCGCGCCCCGGGCCGGTTCCACCGGCCGGTCGTCCTACCGGTCAGTAGCTGACCTCGTGGTTCTCCCCCGCCTTCGGCGGCCTGCCGGTCACCGCCGCCTTCGCGTAGCCGAACAGGTTGACCACGGTGCTCGACGGCGAGTCCCAGTACTCCGCGGAGCTGGCGTGCACCTTTAGCAGGGTGAGCCCGGGCGTCTCCAGCCCGTCCGGGAACCAGGCCTTCAGCAGCGGATTCCACAGCTGTTCGGCCTTCGCCCGGTCGTACCCCTCCCGAGCCGTGCCCGAGACCGACACCCAGGCGTTGCGCCGGGAGTCGGAGAAGGAGACGTTGACCTCCGGGTTGACGCGGATCTGCCGGACCTTGGCGGAGTCGGCGTACGCGAAGAACCACAGGTCGCCGTCGAACTCCGCCTCCTGCAGGCCCATCGGACGACTCACCATCCGGCCGTCCACCGCGGTCGTGGTGAGCATGCAGATCCGCGCCTCCCGGACCAGCTCGGTGACCCGTCGCCGGGCCTCGGCGGCGCTTGTCGGTTCGTTGCTCATGGGATTCTCCCTCACATCGGCTCGACGTCGCACCGGTGCCCGGGACAGAACCGACCAAACCTACGAACCGGTCATCGCCCGCCACCGGGCCAGGTTGTGCCGGGCGTCGACCAGCGCGTCGTGCCGCGCCGCGTCGGCGTCCGGCAGGGGCGGCCGGCCCCGGTCGTCCCAGAGCTGGCGCAGGTCCTTGGTGAACCGGGGGATCTCCCGGGGCAGCGCCGGCATGGCGCCCCACAGCTGCGCCAGGGCGACGTGGTCGTACGCGGCGTACCAGGCCCAGAGCTCCAGTTGCTCGCCCGGGCGGTCCCGGACCGGCTCGACGAGGAAGTCGTACAGCTCGTCGCGGATGCGCTCGCGGGAGCGCCAGGCACGGTTCGCCGGGGAGGGCAGCTTGTCGAGCACGTTGCGGCGCACCCAGGGCACGGCCCGCGAGTCGTCGAACTCGGTCGAGACGGCGTAGAACTCGCGGCCGTACTCGTCGACGACGCCGATCGACACCAGGTCGACGAGCCGGCCGTCCTCGATGAACTCGCAGTCGTAGAAGTAGCGGTAGACCATCACCCGTCATCCTCGCCCACGCCCCCGGCGTCCCGGCGGGCGGGGCGGCCGGATCGCCCCCCACCACGCCGGTCGCCGCAGCTCGGGAGTGTCACGGAAGTGATTTGAGGGGTGTACAGCAAGCGACCGGAGCGTCATGATCTGATGTGTACCGCTACCGGACGCCGAACCGGTGTCAGTTCACCTCGTCGAGGGCCTTCAGGTTCACCCGGTGAGCGAGTTGTGGTCCTTGACCGGGGAGGGGTTGGGCCGTGGAGATGCGCCTACCGGAGCCGGGTGACGCGCTCACGGGTGTGGAGATGTTCGCCGGGCTGGAGCCGGAGGTCCGGCAGCGGGTGATCGCCGCGGCGGTCCCCCGCACGTACCGCAAGGGCCAGTTGCTCTTCGTCGAGAACGACCCCGGCGAGTCCCTCATCGTCCTGCGCCGGGGCGCGGTCGCGGTCTTCCGCACCGCGCCGACCGGCGAGCGCGCCGTGCTGTCGGTCATCCGTCCCCCCGACGTGCTGGGCGAGGTCTCCCTGCTCGACGCCTCGACCCGGTCCGCCTCGGCCGAGGCGATCGAGGACTGCCAGGCGCTCGCGCTGTCCCGGGGCGCCTTCATGGAGCTGGTGCACTCCAACCCGCGCATCCTCGACGCGGTGATGCGCTCGCTCGGCGGGCTGATCCGCCGGCTGACCGAGCAGAACGCCGACCACGTCTTCCTGGACCTGCCCGGCCGGGTCGCCAAGACCCTGGTGCGGCTGGCCGGCGAGAGCCAGGCCCCGATGATCACCATCGAGCTCAACCAGAGCCAGCTCGCGGAGATGGCCGGCGGCTCGCGGCAGAGCGTCAACCAGGCCATCGGGTCGTTCGCCAACCGGGGCTGGCTGCGCACGGAGGGCCGGCGGATCGTGGTCACCGACGTGGCGGCGCTGCGCCGCCGCGCCGGGATGAGCGAGCGCTGAGACGTACGGGAAGAAGGGGCCGGAGCGGTTGCTCCGGCCCCTTCCGCGTGTGGGGGTGTCAGGGAGTGGCGCTGCCCGGCCCGACCCAGTTGGTGGTGCTGCCCGGCCCGACCCACTCCGTGCCGTCCTTGCCGCCGCCGGACTGCTCGCTGACGATCCCCTGCGCCTGGAGCGCGGCCAGCGTGGCGGCGTCCACGTCGACGGAGTCGCCCGCGAGGTGGCTCACCCCGTTGCCGTCGGTCCAGTCGCTCTGCAACATCACGTACACCATCGGGAATCCCCCTGTGGTCAATGGTCGAAAATCAGCCGCCTGACTGTAACCGCAGGACCGGCCGGTGGACTGTCCACAAACCAACAGCCCGGTACCCGACAACTGGACAGACAGCGATACTGACACCTGCACGGTGCCGATCCCGGCGCCGGCGGGATCGCCAGTGGAGGGTGTCATCGCCACGCAGTGTGACCGCTGTGGACGCACGGCCGCCGGGGGCGACCGCTTCTGCGGCGGCTGCGGCAACGAGCTGGGCGCGGTCTGTCCGCACTGCCTCCGCCCGCTCGCGCGGGACGTGGCGTTCTGCACCTCCTGCGGCGCGGCCCGGCCGGGCACCCAGCGGCAGCCGGCCCCGCAGGAGGACCGCCGCCGGGTCAGCGTGCTCTTCGTCGACCTGATCGACTTCACCCCGTACGTCGAGCGGGCGGACCCGGAGCTGGTCCGCGGCATGCAGACCGGGTTCTTCTCGGCCGCCCGCCGGGTCGTCGGACAGTACGGCGGAGTGGTGGAGAAGTACATCGGCGACGCGGTGATGGCCCTGTTCGGCGCGCCCGTGGCGACCGAGACCGACGCGCTGCGCTGCGTCCGGGCCGGCCTGGAGCTGCAACGGGTGTTGACCCGGTTCGCCCCCACCGGCGCGGACGCGCTGCGCTTCCGGGTCGGGGTGGCCACCGGCGAGGCGCTGGTCGACGTGGCCGCCGCCCGCGACGGCGGCCAGGCGATCGTGGCCGGCGACGTGGTCAACACGGCCTCCCGGATGCAGTCCGTCGCGCCGCCGGGCGGGGTGCTGGTCTGCGGCGTGACGCACGCCCTCACCCGCGACGCCATCCGCTACTCCGAGCAGCCGCCGGTCACCCTGCGCGGGCGGTCGACGACGACCGAGGTGTGGCTGGCCCTGTCCCCGGTCCGCCGGCAGCCGACCGACCGGCAGCCGGACGTCACGCCGCTGATCGACCGCGAACACGAGCTGGGGATGCTGGTCAACGCCCTGCACCGGTCGTTGCGCGACCGGCGCCCGCAGGTGGTGACCGTCTTCGGCCGGGCCGGGCTGGGCAAGAGCCGGCTGGTGCGGGAGCTGTACCGGCACGTGGACCGGCTGGTCGACGAGCCGCTGACCTGGCGGATCGGGCGGTGCCCGCCGTTCGGCGAGAACGTGACGTTCGCGGCGCTGGCCGACATCGTCAAGTCCGAGGCCGGCATCCTGGACACCGACCCGGCGTCCAGCGCCGCCCAGCGGCTCGCCTCGGCCGTCGGCGAGCTGGTCGGCCCGGGCGAGCGGCAGCGCCTCGTCGACGCCCTGCGGCCGCTGGTGGGCCTGCCGGGGACCGCGCTGCCGGCCGAGGAGACCGAGTCGGCGTGGCGACGCTTCCTGCTCGCCCTGGCCGCGCGCCGGCCGACCGTGCTGGTCTTCGAGGACCTGCACTGGGCCGACGACGCGATGCTGCGCTTCGTGGAGCTGCTCGGCACCGCCGCCCGGGACGTACCGCTGCTGCTGCTCTGCACCGCCCGGCCCGAACTCGTCGACCGGGACCCGAGCTGGGCGGGGACGATCACCGGCTCGGTGACCATCACCCTGCCCCCGCTGCGGGACACGGGCATCGCCGCGCTCTACGCCCACATGTTCGGCCGGGCGGCCTTCTCCGCCGACATGCTCACCCCGCTGATCGAGGTCGCCGGCGGCAACCCGCTCTACGCCCACGAGTACGTCCGGATGCTCATCGAGCAGGGCGCGCTGCGCCAGTCCGGGCGGGGCTGGTCGCTGGAGAAGCACCTCGACCTGCCGATGCCGGAGAGCGTGCACGCCGTCATCGCCAACCGCATCGATCTGCTCGACGCCAAGGAACGCACGGTGCTGCTGGCCGCCGCCGTGGTCGGCGTGCAGTTCTGGCCGGGGGCCGTGGCCGCCGCGCTCGGGCAGCCCGTCGAGTCGGTGGAGCGTGCGCTGCGCCGGCTGGAGCAGCGCGACTTCGTCCACGAGCAGGCCGCCTCCACCATGGCCGGGCAGCCGGAGTACCGGTTCCGGCACGTGCTGGTGCGCGACGTCTGCTACCAGCGGCTGCCCCGCACCGAACGGGTGGCGCGGCACGAGCGGACGGCGCAGTGGCTGGACATGCTCTCGCAGAGCCGGGACACCGACCTCGCCGAGGTGCTGGCCCACCACCGGTGGGCGGCCCACGAGATCGCCCGGACGCTGGGCATGGAGATCGGTGGCTTCGCCAGCGCCGCCCGGGCCGCGCTGCACCGGGCGGCCCGCCGGGCGTACGCGCTGCACAGCCTCGACGTCGCGGCGAGCCACGCGGGCCGGGCGCTCGGGCTGGCCGACGACTCCGACCCGGTCGGCCGGCTCCAGCTGGAGCTGCTCAGCACCGAGATCTCCTTCTACCGGGACGGCAACGGCTTCCTCTCCGGCGGCGGCCCCGAGCAGGTGCAGGCGCTCGCCGACCGGCTGCTGGCGCACGGCGACGACGCCTGCGCGGCGCGCGCCTGGACGCTGCTCGGCCAGGCCGCGTGGCTGCGCGCCGACCGGGCCGCCGCCCTGGCCTGCCTGGACCGGGCCGTGCAGCTCTTCGCCCCGCTGCCGGACAGCCCCCAGAAGGCGGACGCCTACGCCGAGCTGGGCCGGCTGCACATGCTGAACTACGAGCGGGATCCGGCGGTCGCCGCGGCCGAACGGGCGGCGGAGATCGGCGAGCGACTGGGGCTGACCGAGACCCGGACCAACGCCCAGATCACCTCGGCCATCGCCCGCTACCAGGCGGGCGACCGGTCCGGCCTGGACGAGCTGCACGCGATCGTGGAGATCAGCCGCGCCAACCAGCTGATCGCCCTGCCCCGGGCCATCCAGAACCTCGTCTACGCCGTCTGCGAGGAGGGCGACTGGTTGCGCTCCGACGCGCTGCTCTCGTCGTTGCCGAAGCGCAAGGCCAGCGGGCAGACGCTGACCACGAGCTACTCGGCGGAGGCGATGCGCGCCTGGTTCGAGGGCGACTTCGACCGGCTGCTGGCCGCCGCCGAGGCCTTCGTGGACACCCCGACGGGCAGTTGGGACATGCAGGTCCGTGGCCTGCGTTCCTGCCTGCTGGTGCTGCGGGGCGGGCGGGTGCCGCCGGCCCGCGCCCAGGCCGGCGACGCCGGCGCGTTCCGCGACGACGTGGCGGCCGCGCTCGACGCCGCGCGGCGCAGCGGCTTCCACCGGTTGCACTGGACGATGCTGGGGATGGGCGCGCTCTGCCGGGCGTTGCAGGGGCACCGGGAGGAGGCGGCGGCGCTGATCGACGAGCTGGCCGACTCCTGGTCGGCCGTGCCGGCCCTGGCCAGCGGCGAGTGGATCGCGGCGGCCGGGTACGCGGCCAGCCTCGCCGGGCGCGACTCGGCGGCCCGGGTGCGCGGGATGCTGGACCAGGTGGGTCACCGCACGCCCTGGTCGGAGGCGGCGCGGCGGACGGTGACCGGGGCGCTGGCCGCCGCGGACGGCGACCACCGGCGGGCCGCGGAGCTGCACCTGGCCGGCGCCGAGATCTACGCCGGCATCCCGGACGTGACCGACCGGATGCTCGCGCTGACCTTCGCGACGGTGGAGCTGGAGCGGGCCGGCGAGCCGACGGCGGGCCGCCCCGAACTGGCCGAGCTGCGCGCCTTCGCGCTGCGCAACGACGCCCCCCTGCTGCTGGAGCTGGCCCGCCCCCCGGCGACCTCCACCAACCCCGCCGGCACGGCCGTGGCCTGCTGACCGGCGGCGCGCGGGGCAGGCCCGTCAGGCGGGGACCGGTTCGCGGGGGGTGGGGCCGGTGGGTGGGTTCTTGGCCTTCTGGGCGTACATGTCGACGTACTCGCGGCCGGAGAGCTCCATCAGCTCGTACATGATCTCGTCGGTCACCGCGCGCTCGACGAACCGGTCGCCGGCCATCCCCGCGTAGCGCGAGAAGTCCAGCGGCGGGCCGAACCGGATCCGCACCCGGGCGATCTTGGGGATCAGCTTGCCGGGCGGCTGGATCTCGTCGGCGTTGAGCATCGCCGTCGGGACCACCGGAGCGCCGCTCTCCAGGGCCAGCCGGGCCACACCGGTCTTGCCCCGGTAGAGCCGCCCGTCCGGCGAGCGGGTGCCCTCGGGATAGATGCCGGCGATGCCGCCGCCGCGCAGCACCCGCAGCTGGGTGTCGAGGGCCGCCCGGGCCGCCCGGCCGCCCGAGCGGTCGACCGGGATGGTGCCGGAGCCGACGAAGAACATCTTGGTCAGCCAGCCCTTGACGCCCTTGCCGGTGAAGTACTCGGCCTTGGCGATGAACGTCACCCGCCGCTTCACGACCAGCGGCGTGAAGATCGAGTCGGAGAACGACAGGTGGTTGCTGGCGAGGATCACCGGCCCGGTGTCGGGCACGTGGTGCAGCCCCTCGACCTGCGGGCGGAAGACCAGCCTCAGCAGCGGGCCGAGGAGGACGTACTTCATCAGCCAGTACAGCACCGGCGTCCCTTCACAGAGGTGGTCGCGACGCCACCGCGGTCGCCCGCGGGTCGGTCGTGGGCATGAGCCTACGAACCCGATGCCGGCCGCCACAACGTGATCCGGCCCGCGACGCGCCGCCGTCCACCCCGGACCGCCGGCCAACGGCCGCCGGACGCCGGGCGACGGACGGCGGGCGACGGACGGCGGGCGACGGACGGCGGGCGGCGGACGGCGGGTGGCAGCGGCGGGCGGTGTCGCCTGTCGACGTACCGCGGTCGGCCGCGGATACCGCACAGGGCGACGGCCGGTGGGGACACCCGCCGGCTCCGCCGGGCGGCCGGCGGGACCTACGCTCGGGGGTGTGCGGGTGGCCGAGGCGCAGCGGGAAGCCGGCCCGGCGGCGGGCGGGCTGGTCCGGCTGCGCCGGGCCACGGTGCTGGACCTGCTCATCGGCGTCGCCGTCTCGACCGTCGTGGCGCTGGCGATCACCGCGAACGTGGGCGGCGACCGGGGGCGCGACGTCCCCGCCTACCTGTTCGCCGTCGGGCTCGGCGCGCTCGTGCTCCTCCGCCGCCGCGCGCCGACCACCGTGCTCGTGGTCAGCGCCGCCGGCCTGGTCGCCTACTACGTGGCCGGCTACCCGCCGGTCGGGCTGGCCCTCCCCCTCGCCGCGGCGCTCTACTCGGCGGCCGAGGCCGGGCAGCTGCGTTGGGCGGTGCTCGTCGGGCTCGGCCTGCTCGTCCTCTCCACCGCGTTCCGCGCGATGGAGGGCACGAGCGTCGCGTACCTCATCGGCTTCGAGCTGGCCTCCAGCGTCGCCATCATGGCCGCCGCGATCGCCCTCGGCGACGGGGTCCGGTCCCGGCGACTGCGCCGCCGGGAGCAACGGTGGCGGCTGCGGCAGCTGGAACGCGACCACGCCCGGGAGGCCGCCCGCCGGGTCGAGGAGGAACGACTCCGGATCGCCCGGGACCTGCACGACGTGATCGCCCACCACATCTCCGTCATCTCGCTGCACGCCGGCGTGGCCGACGAGGCCCTCGACGACGACCCGGCCGCCGCCCGGGCCGCCCTGGGACACGTCCGCTCGGCCACCACCCAGGTCGCCCGGGAACTGCGCACCACCCTCGGCCTTCTGCGCGATCCGGCCGTGGCCGAGCCCCGGCAACCGGTGGCGGGGCTCGCCGGGCTGGACGCCCTGGCCGCCGGCGCGCGGGCCACCGGGCTGCGGGTGGCCGTCCACCGGCACGGCGAGCTGACCGGCCTGCCCGCCGCCGTCGACTCGACCGCCCACCGGCTGATCCAGGAGGCGCTGACCAACACCCTGCGCCACGCCGGCGCGAGCAGCGTCGAGATCGACGTCGCCCGCGGCCCCCGCACCCTCGCCGTCGCCGTCCGCGACGACGGCCGTGGCCAGCGCGAGGACGCCCCGCGCGGGTACGGGCTCGGCGGCATGCGGGAGCGCACCGCCCTGCTCGGGGGCACCGTCACCGCCGGCAACCGACCCGGCGGCGGGTTCGAGGTACGCGCCGAACTACCCCTGGGAGGGACCACGTGATCCGGGTGGGACTCGTCGACGACCAGCACCTGGTCCGCGCGGGGCTGCGCGCGCTGCTCAACCGGGCGCCGGACATCGAGGTCGTCGGCGAGGCGGGCGACGGCGACGCGGCGTACCGGCTGGCGGTGACCGAGCGGCCGGACGTCCTGCTGATGGACGTCCGGATGCCCGGCACGGACGGCATCGAGGCCACCCGCCGGATCGTCGCCGACGAGCGGCTCGCCGACGTGCGGGTGGTCGTACTCACCACGTTCGACACCGACGAGTACGTCTTCGAGGCGATCCGGGCCGGAGCGTCCGGCTTCCTACTCAAGGACACCGGCCCCGACGAGCTGCGGGGGGCGGTGCGCGTCGTCCGGGCCGGGGAGGCCCTGCTCTCCCCCGCGGTGACCCGGCGGGTCATGGCCGCGGTGCGCTCCGGCGGCCGGGAGCCGGACCCGGCCCGGCTGGGATCGCTGACCGCCCGGGAGCGGGAGGTGCTGGCCGAGGTCGCCGCCGGCCGGTCGAACGACGAGATCGGCGCGGTCCTGCACATCAGCCCGGCGACCGCCCGGACGTACGTGAGCCGGCTGCTGGCCAAGCTGAACGCGCGGGACCGGTCGCAGCTCGTCGTGGCGGCGTACGAGAGCGGCCTGGTGCGGCCGGGAGCGTCGCCCAACCCGGACTGACCGGCGGCCGGCCCGCGCGGCGACGGCGGCGGCCCGGGCGGCACCGCCGACGGGGCTCCGATGAAAAGCATTCAGCAAGAACGGACATAAATCCCCTGTCGCCACCTGCGGCAGGGGCTCTGACTTCGTACGCCGCGCCACAAGGCACTCCCGGAACCGGGTCCGGACGTGTCACGATTCAAGGCACGGCGTGCGGTCGGCGCCGAGGGGGCTCAGGCGGCCGCGCCGCGGGCGCGTGATGAGGAGGATGTCCGGTGTCAGCGGGTGGTGCCCGCCGGGGACGGCGGGACAACGGGCTCGACGCGAGCGAGTACGCCGTCGCCGGCGACGTGGATCCGCGCGTCGGTGAGCACCTGCTCGACGTCCTGGCCGCCGGCGGGATCGCCGCCTACCTCCAGCCCTCGGCCGACCTGAACCCGGTCACCCGCACCACCACCGTCCCGCCCCGCCCCGTCGACAGGCTCTACGTCGACCGGTCGCACCTGAGGACCGCGCGGGACTACCTGACCCAGCTCGCGGACGAGACGGCCCCCGAGAAGCCCCGCGACGACGAGCCGGACATCGAGGCCGAGTGGGCCCGCATCGTCGCCGGCTTCCACACCACCGCTCCCCGCGGCGGCGACAACCCGTGGCCCGCCGCCGAGGACGTGGACGACACGCCCGGGCCCGCCGGCGGTCCGGTGACCCTCGGCACGGCCGACGAGCCCGCCGGGCCGACCGCCACCGACGTGCGCCGGCTGCCCTACGCGGCCGACATCTCGGGCGTCTCCCTCTCCCGGGGCCGGCAGGACGAGCCGTCGCTGCTCGACGGGCTGGACACCTTCGGCGCGGACCTGCCCGACGACGAGTCGGAGGACGAGCGCTACACCCCGCCGCCGCCCCCGCCCCTGCCGCGCTTCTCGAAGTACGCGGTGGTCGGCGTGCTGGCCATGGTGCTCGGCTTCGTGCTCTTCCTGTTCCCCTCGGTCTTCCCGGTGGCCGACCCCTCGGTGGTCAACCTGTTCGGCTTCACCGGCATCCTGGCCGGCTTCGTCGCGCTGATCTGGCGGCTGCGGCCCGGTGACGACGACGAGCGCGACCCGGACGACGGCGCGGTCGTCTGACCGGCGGGCCGCCCGCCGGCGTTCCTGCCCGCATCCCGGGACGACGGACGCCCCGCGCCGGGGGCGCGACACTGGTGTAACTTACTGTCAGTAGGAATACCGCTGTCCGTCACATCCCTCGCTGACTGCCCGGTTGTTCCTCCGCTGCGGCGGTCACTCCCCTGCTGATCGGAATGCCCGAGATGCGACAGAGTTCCCTCGTCGTGGTGGCCAACCGCCTGCCCATCGACGACAGTGTGGCGCCCGACGGCGCCTGCGAATGGCGCCGCAGTCCCGGCGGCCTCGTCAGCGCCCTCCATCCCCTCCTGCGGCACACCCCGGCGACGTGGGTCGGGTGGGCCGGCGGCACCGGCCCGGCGCCCGCGCTGCCCGACGTGGACGGCGTCCGCATGCACACCGTCGCGCTGAGCGCCGACGACCTGCGCGACCACTACGAGGGGTTCGCCAACGCCACCCTCTGGCCGCTCTACCACGACTCCGTGGAGCAACCGGAGTACCACCGGCGCTGGTGGGAGGCGTACCAGCGGGTCAACCAGCGGTTCGCCGAGGCCACGGCCGACGTGGCCGAGCCGGGTGCGGTGGTCTGGGTGCAGGACTACCACCTGCAACTGGTGCCCGGCCTGCTGCGGGAGCTGCGGCCGGACCTTCGGATCGGCTTCTTCCTGCACGTGCCCTTCCCGCCACCCGAGCTGTTCATGCAGCTCCCGCGCCGCGCCGAGCTGCTGCGCGGGATGCTCGGCGCCGACCTGATCGGCTTCCAGCGCTCCCAGGCCGCGCACAACTTCGCCCAGCTCGTGGCGAAGGTGCTGGAGGTCCCCGCCACCGATCGGCGGATCGCCGTCGACGACCGGGTGGTCCGGATCGGCGCCTTCCCCGTCTCCATCGACACCGTGGAGATGGCCGCGCTGGCCACCCGGCCCGACGTGGTCGACCGGGCCGCCCGGCTGCGCCGCGACCTCGGCAATCCCGAGCAGGTGATCCTCAGCGTCGACCGGATGGACTACACCAAGGGCATCGAGCAGCGACTCAAGGCGTACAGCGAGCTGCTCGCCGGCGGGCACGTCAAGGTGCGCGACACCGTGCTCGTGCAGGTGGCGGTGCCCAGCCGGGAACGGGTCGGGCAGTACCAGATCCTCCGCGAGCGGGTGGAACGCGAGGTCGGGCGGATCAACGGCGAGTTCGGCCGGGTCGGCGAGCCGGCCATCCACTACCTGACCCAGCCGTTCGACCGCGCCGAGCTGGCCGCGCTCTACCGGGTCGCCGACGTGATGGCGGTGACCCCGCTGCGCGACGGGATGAACCTCGTCGCCAAGGAGTACGTGGCCGCCCGGGTCGACGGGACGGGCGCGCTGCTGCTCAGCGAGTTCGCCGGCGCCGCCGCCGAGCTGCCGCAGGCGTACCTGGTGAACCCGCACGACCTGGAGGGGCTCAAGCAGGGGCTGCTCGCCGCGCTGCGGGGCAGCCCCGACGACCTCGGCGCGCGGATGCGGACCATGCGGGCGCACCTGCACCGGCACGACATCAGGGCGTGGGCCCGCTCCTACCTCTCCGCCCTCGACGACAGCGGCTCCCTGCTGACCCGGCTGGGGGCCGCCGGCTGACGCCGGCGGTGACCGGCCCGGGTCGGTCACCGCCGGGCGGCCGGGCCGGCCGGGCCGGGCGGGCCAGACCGGGCCGGGCGGCGGCGTGGCGCGGGTCGGTCAGGGCCGGCCGGTCGGTGCCGGGTCCTTCTCCAGCCAGTCCAGGATCGCGTCGACCGGCTCCCGCCACCGGGCGTCGAGCATCATGTCGTGCCCCATGCCGGGGAAGAGCAGCGGGGCCGAGCCGTACCGCCGGGCCGCCCGGGTCAGCGCCGCCGCCGGGACGACCCGGTCGTCGGGGCTGCCCAGCACCAGCACCGGCGGGTCGCCCACCGCCGGCTCCACGGCCCGCCCGGTCAGCAGCTGCCACTGGGCACGCCGGCCGGCCCGGCCCAGCCGGGCCACGTACCGCCGGGACTCCGCCTCGGGCAGCTCCCGGCTGAACAACTGGCGGCGGTGCAGCCGCAGCGGCCCGCCGAACACCGCCGGCAGCGTGCCGAGCGGGTTGCGGCGCAGCGCCGCCCCGAACGTCGCCCAGCCGCCGAGCACCGGCGCCACCAGCACCGCGGCCCGGGCCGGGTAGCGGGCCAGCGCGTGGGCGACCACGAGGGCCCCGGCGCCGTGCCCCACCAGCACCGCCTGGCGCGGCAGGCCCGCCGCCACCTGGGTCACGTCGTGGGCGTACGCCCGCAGCGTCGCCTCCGGCGCCGGCCCGCTGGCGCCGTGCCCGCGCAGGCTGAGCGCGTACGCCGGGAAGCCGCGGGACGCGGCGTGGCCGAGCCAGTGCTCGGCGAACGCCCAGGCGCCGTGCCCGAAGCCCGGTACGAAGAGCAGCGGCGGACGCCCCTGCTCCACCTCGGGGGCCGCGCTGAGCACCTCACGCCGGACCGGGCGGACCGGGCGGGCCCACTCCCGCCCCCGCATGATTCGCACCTGACTCACTGTTCCGGCCTTTCGTTCGCGACTGCGGGGCTCCGCTGCGCTGCACTCCTCGCGCTCACCGGATCCGGCCTTTCGTTCGCGACTGCGGGGCTCCGCCGCGCTGCACTCCTCGCGCTCACCGGGAGCCCTCCAGGTCGTGCAGCGCGCGCTGCACGGCGCGCAGGTAGTCGGCGTGGCCCACCTCGAACCAGTGCCGGCTGCTGTCCTTGACGGGCCCGGCGTACCGCTCCCCCGCCTTCGCCGACACCCGGTCCGCGAAGGCGGCCGCCCGGTCGGGACGGGTCACGCGCAGCCGCAGCAGCCGGGCGAAGAGCACCGCCTGCCAGTGCGACAGGGGGAAGATGCCCGAGTCCGGCTGCACCAGCCCGGCCACGGCCAGCGTCGGCCGGCCGGGGACGAAGGCGTTCAGCCAGAGCCTCGGGCGGCCCTCGCCCGCGTCGTCGCCGAGCACCTTCGGGTCGAGGAACTCGAAGCGCGGCAGGTAGCCGGTGGCGAAGACGACCAGATCGGGGTCGATCTCCCGGCCGTCGGAGAGCTCGACGGCGTACGGGTGGAAGCGGACGACGTCCGGCACCGGCGCGATCTCGCCGTGGCCCACGTAGTAGACGAGCTGGCTGTTGGCGATCGGGTGCGTCTCGTAGACCCGGTGGTCCGGCTTCGGCAGGCCGAATCGCGTCAGATCGCCGACGGTCAGCCGCAACGTCCAGTGGTAGAGCCACTGCCGCACCCGCAGCGGCACGCGCAACGCCAGCAGCGCGTCGTTGACCTGGTCGGCGGGGCGGCCGAGGACGTACTTCGGGGCGTACCAGTAGCCCCGGCGGGTGGAGTGCCAGCAGCGCGACGCCTGCTGGGCGGCCTCGACGGCGATGTCGCAGCCGGTGTTGCCGGCGCCGACCACCAGCACCCGCTTGCCGCGCAGCTGTGCCGGGTCCTTGTAGGACGAGGCGTGCATGACCTCGCCCCGGAACTCCTCCAGCCCCTCGTAGCGGGGCAGCTTCGGCGACCAGTTGTGGCCGTTGGCGACCACCACGGCCGCGTAGCGGGAGGTGCGTTCCGGGCCGTAGCCACCGGTGCTGCGGGTGGTCACGTCCCAGCGGTCGCCCGCCACGGGCTCCACCCGGACGACCTCGGTGCCGAACCAGATGTGCCCGCGCAGGTCGAAGTGGTCGGCGTACCGCTCGAAGTACGACAGCAGCTGGCTGTGGTGCGGGTAGTCCGGCCAGTCGTCCGGCATCGGGAAGTCGGGGAACTGGGTGAACGGCCGCGACGAGATCAGGTGCGTGCTCGCGTACACCGGGCTGCGGTCGTGCCGCCAGTTCCAGGCGCCGCCGACGCCGGTCTCCCGCTCGTAGCAGTCGACGCCGAAGCCGTGCTCCCTGAGGTTCTTGATGGCCGTGAGACCGCTGGCCCCGGCGCCGACGACGCAGACGGTGTCGCCCCGGTCGGAGACCGGCCGGCCGTCGCGGGTCAGGGCGAGGGTGCTCGCCTCCGGGTCGGGCCGGCCGTGGTCGGTGGAGGTGGACACCGGGATCTCCTTTTGTGCGGCACGAGTGCCGGGTCGCGCAGCATCCTCTCCACAACGGAGCGGGTTGTCCAGCCCCGAACGCGGCGGACGGTCAGTCGGCGGCGGGCAGCAGCAGGTCGACCAGGATCGGGAAGTGGTCGCTGGCGCGGCGGGTCTGCGGGGTGTCCACCACGTCGTAGTCGGCCACCGTGATCCGCGGGTCGACGAAGAGGGCGTCGATGCGCCGCCGGGGGTTCGCGCACGAGTAGGTGAGCCGGTCGGCCCGGTCCATCGCCACGGCGGCGTCGGTCAGGCCGCGCGCGACGGTGGCCCACGCCGGCCCGTCCGGCCCCTCGTTCAGGTCGGCCGCCGCGATCACCGGCGTGCCGGCGGCGTCCAGCTCGCGCTTGAAGAGCGCGGCCTGCGCGGGCCGCTCGGCCGGGTCGGTGGACAGGTGCGACCCGGCCAGGGTGAACCGGGCCGCGCCGGCCACCACGCACTCGGCGTACGCGGCGCCGCGCAGGTGCCGGCCGGGGGTCAGCGGGAAACGCTGGCACCTGTCGGCCACCACCCGCACCCGCAGGCTGGTCAGCAGCAGGTTGCCCAGCGCGGGCAGCCCGCCGGCCGCCACCACCAGGCCGAACGACTCCGCCAGGGCCGCGGACTTCTGCCGCCACCGGAACCGGCGCGGACCCTCCTGCACGATCACCACGTCCGGCCGGACGTCGCGGACCACCGCCGCCAGCGCGGCCGTGTCGTCCCGCTGGCTGTGGATGTTGTACGACACGACGCGCAGCGGCACGCCCGGGTTCTGCGTCACGGTCGCCGCCTCAGACCCGGCGGGCCAGGTCGGCAGCGCCGATGACGCCGGCGGTGTTGCCCAGCTCGGCCGGGCGGATCTCGGCGACCGGGAGGCGGCTGCGCTGGGCGAGGGCGTCGGCGAACGACCGGCGCGTCGGGCCGAGCAGCAGGTCGCCGGCGTCGATCACCCCGCCGCCGACGACGAGCACCTGCGGGTCGAGGATCTGCGCCATGTCGGCCAGGCTGGTGCCGAGCCAGCGCCCCACCTGCGCGAACGCCTCGGTGGAGACCGGGTCGCCGGCCTGCGCGGCAGCGGTGACCATGGGCCCGGTGACGGCCTCGGCCTCGCCGCCCGCCAGTTCCAGCAGGGCGGCGGCGCGGTGCGGCTCCTGCCGGGCGGCGGCGCGGGCGAACCGCACCAGGGCGCTGCCGCTGGCGTACTGCTCGATGCAGCCGAGCCGGCCGCAGCCGCACTGGTGGCCGTCCGGCACCGTCAGCATGTGGCCCAGTTCGGCGGCGATGCCGTTGGCGCCGCGAAGCAGCTCCCCGCCGAGCACGATGCCGCCGCCGACACCGGTGCCGATGGTGAACATGACCATCGAGTCGTCGGCGTCGCGGGCCGCGCCGTGGCGGAACTCCGCCCAGGCCGCCACGTTGCCGTCGTTCTCCACGATCACCGGCAGGCCGGTCGCGGCGCTCACGTAGTCGCGCAGCGGCTCGTCCCGCCACGCCAGGTTCGGTGCGAACAGCACGGTCGAGCGGCTGGCGTCGATCCAGCCGGCCGCGCCGATGCCGACCGCCGCGACCGCGTGCCCCGACGCCAGGTCGCGGACCAGTTCGGTGATGACGTCCCGGGTCTTGGCGACGTCGTCGGCGGGGGTGTCCCGTCGGGCCTGCACGAGGACCGTGCCGGCGGCGTCCACGACACCACCGGCCACCTTCGTGCCACCGACGTCGACTCCGATGGTCAGCGTCACCGCTGCCACTCCCCTCTGCTGTGCTGCCCGCACCGGCGCCGGCGGACGACCGGCGCGTGGTCGGGATGTGCGTTGGTCAGGCCCCGTCGCCCGGGGGTTGCTCGCCCTCGTCGCCGGGAGCCCGGGACGCGGGGACCACGGGCCCGTCTGTGGACGTCCGGACGGTCACCGCAGCCGCCGGCCCGGCGACGTCGACGGGCGGCACGGCGACCGGGGCGGCCTCGTCCTCCGCCCGCGTGGCGGCGGACCAGACGTCCCGCTCCGGTGCCGGCTGAGAATCATGCCCGCTACGGGTGGCCTCGCGCCACACGTGGTCGTCCCCGCCATCCGGGCCGGGGGTCGGCGCCGGCCCGGCGGAGGCGTCGGTGGGGGCTTCGGCCGGGGCGAAGGCGCGCAGCAGGCTGGCCACCCCGGCGGCCAGGTCCCCCGCGCCGGTGGCGAGGCGCTCGGCGAACTCGGGACTCGGATCGCGCAGGGCCGCGATGCCCCGGCAGACCGGACAGACGCAGCACTCGGCCGCCCCGGTGGCGAAACCGCCCACGGTCGGCCCGGCCGACCCGCCCGGGCTGCCGCTGTGACCGAGGACACTCGACACGATCCCACCGAACGGACCCCACTGGCCGCCCTTCGAGCCGGCCGCGGCCAGCCGGGCGGCGGCCAGCGCCGTGGCGACCAGACGTTCGGCCTCTTCCCGGGCCGAACCCGGATCCGTTGCACCCACGTTCGGCTCCCCTACCCTGCCGCCGGAGGCGTCACTGCGCCGCACCGGGTGCTTCTACCCGGCGCTTGAGCTGCTTCAACGCCGTATCCATGATCATTTTTTCGGCCTTGCGGCGGAACATGCCGAGCATCCCCACGGAGAGCTCGACCGCCAGGGTGTAGGTCACCGTCGTGCCGCCGTCCGGGTTGCCGTCCAGGTCGTACGAGCCGCGCTGGAACTTCTGCATCTTCGAGGGCGCCACCAGGTGCCACTCGATGCGGGAGAGGTCCTCGGCGTACTCGTAGGCCAGCACGTACTCGTCGGCCATCACGCCGGCGTCGATGGTGAACCGGACCTGGCTGGCGTAGCCGTCCTCGTACTCCTCGATCACCTCCACCCGCCGCACCGCCTCGGTCCACTCGGGGTAGCTCGGGAAGTCGCAGATGACCGCCGCCACCTGCTCCGGTGACGCGCCGATGACGATCGACTGGGTGGAGGTGTCCGCCATGGGGGGAGGCTACCCGGCACCGGCGGCGCGCACGCCGCGCCGCCCCCGGCACGCCGGGTCGCAAGTCCGGCGCCGGGCCGCCGGCAGCCTGGGCGACCTGCCTTTTCACCCCCGGCACCGGGGCGGGTAGGTTCGACGGAGCCGACCAGTGGTGGCGGCCGCCCGGCCAGTGAGCACGAGGGAGTGCAGGTGCGCGAGTTCTCCGTCCCGCCGATCGTCACCGTCGGCGACGCGGCCAACCTCACCGACCCGGTCTGGGACAACGCCGAGGTCGCCCCGGACGAGGTCCAGTTCGTCCGCCCCGTCGGCGGCGCCTGGGCCGACGTCACGTGCCGGCAGTTCCGCGACGAGGTCGTCGCGGCGGCCAGGGGCCTGGTCGCCGCCGGCGTCCAGCCCGGCGACCGGGTCGGCCTGATGAGCCGCACCCGCTACGAGTGGACCCTGCTGGACTACGCGATCTGGGCCGCCGGCGCGGTCACCGTGCCGGTCTACGAGACCTCCAGCGCCGACCAGGCCGCCTGGATCCTGTCCGACTCCGGCGCGGTGGCCTGCGTGGTGGAGAGCAACGCGCACGCCACCCTCATCGCTGGCGTCCGGGACCGCCTGCCCGACCTGCGCGAGGTCTGGCAGATCGAGCTGGACGCCGTGGCCGAGCTGGTCCGCTCCGGCGCGTCGGTCGAGCCGGCGGAGATCGACCGGCGGCGGGCCGCCGTCCGCGCCGACGACCTCGCCACCATCATCTACACCAGCGGCACCACCGGCCGCCCCAAGGGCTGCGTGCTGACCCACCGCAACATGTACGCCGACATCGCCAACGCGGTGCCGGTGCTGCCGAACCTCTTCGGGCGGGGCGCCTCGACCCTGCTCTTCCTCCCGCTGGCGCACGCCTTCGCCCGGCTCATCCAGATCGGCGTGGTGCAGGCGCGGGCCACCATGCGGCACTGCGCGGACCCCAAGAACCTGGTCGCCGAGCTGCAGGAGTTCCGCCCGACCTTCGTGCTCTCGGTCCCCCGGGTGTTCGAGAAGGTCTACAACGGCGCCAAGCAGAAGGCCGAGGCCGACGGCAAGGGCCGGATCTTCGCCCGTGCGGAGCAGGTCGCCATCGCGTACAGCGAGGCGTTGGAGACCCGCGGCGGTCCCGGCCTGGCGCTGCGCGCCCAGCACGCGCTCTTCGACAAGCTGGTCTACCGCAAGCTGCGGGCGGCGCTCGGCGGCCGGTGCCGGGACGCCATCTCCGGCGGCGCCCCGCTCGGCGCCCGGCTGGGCCACTTCTTCCGCGGCATCGGCGTGAACGTGTGCGAGGGCTACGGCCTGACCGAGACCTCCCCCGCCGCCGCCGCGAACCTGCCCGACGCCACCCGGATCGGCTCGGTCGGCCGGCCGCTGCCGGGGGTCACCATCCGGATCGACGACGACGGCGAGATCCTGATCGCCGGCGACCTGATCTTCCAGGGCTACTGGCGCAACGAGGCGGCGACCGCCGAGGCGCTCAGCGCGGACGGCTGGTTCCGCACCGGCGACCTGGGGCAGCTCGACGACGACGGCTTCCTCAGCATCACCGGCCGGAAGAAGGAGATCATCGTGACGGCCGGCGGCAAGAACGTCGCCCCCGCCGTGCTGGAGGACCAGGTCCGGGCCCACCCGCTGGTGAGCCAGTGCGTGGTGGTCGGCGACCGGGCGCCGTTCATCGCCGCGCTGGTCACCATCGACGAGGAGGCGCTGCCGCGCTGGCTCGCCTCGGCCGGCCTGCCGGAGGACACCCCCGTCGAGAAGCTGCGCGAGCACGAAGGGCTGCGCGCCGAGATCCAGGGCGCCGTCGACGCCGCCAACCAGGCGGTCTCCAAGGCCGAGGCGATCAAGGTGTTCCGGATCCTGCCCCACGACT
Organism: Micromonospora sp. URMC 107; assembly: GCF_051386315.1. Taxonomy (NCBI): domain Bacteria; kingdom Bacillati; phylum Actinomycetota; class Actinomycetes; order Micromonosporales; family Micromonosporaceae; genus Micromonospora; species Micromonospora sp. URMC 107. The sequence goes on along the minus strand of NZ_JBPQTK010000017.1, from coordinate 43,588 downwards.
TCACGGAGGCGACCGGCGAGCTGACCCCGTCGCTGAAGGTCAAGCGGCAGGTGGTGCACACGTCGTACGCGGCCGAGATCGCCGACATCTACCGAGGCTGACTACCATCCGTCACGTGCCCGCCTCGACGCTCCCCCGGCCCCAGCCGCATCCCCTCGCCGCCGCCGCGCGCGTGGTCATGCTGGCGCTCGTCGCCGTCCTGACCCTGTTCGCCACGCACGACCCCGGCCAGCTCTGGTGGATCGCGCTGCTGGCGGTCGCCGGGCTGCCCGCCCTGCTGGCGCCCGAGCACCGGCCGATCGGCCCGCTCAGCCGGGTGGCCGAGGTGCTGGTGCTGGGGCTGGCCGCGAGCCAGGTCGCCGCCGTGTCCACCGTCGGCGGGGACGTCGGCGGGCTGGGTGCCTCGGCGGTGCTGCCCTACCTGGCCGTCCCGGTGACCGTCACGGCGCTGCGCCGCCGGTTCCGCGAGGGCGTCGCCCTGCTCGCGGTCGCCGCGGCCACCCTGCTGGTGTCCGGCGCGCTCACCGGGGTCGACGGCGACCGGCAGATCGCCGAACTCGGCTACCTCGCCGTCTGCGCCCAGTGGCTGATCCTGGCCGGGCTCGGCCTCACCGCCGCCAGCACCCTGCACCGCGTCATGCAGGTCCGCAACGAGGGCAAGCCCCAGCCGTACGCCGAGGCGACCCGGCTGCTCACCCAGCTGCGCACGGTGGCCCGGCAGCTGCCCGGGGCCACCCTGGACCCGGGCGGCATCTCCGAGCACCTGCTGGAGGAGCTGCGCACGGTGGCCCGGGCGGACCGGGCGGCCGTGCTGTCGGCCAGCGGCGGCGGCCGGCTGGTGGTGCTCGCCCAGGTGGGCGTGGAACGGGTCGACTGGGAGACGACGCTGGACGCGGACTCGGCCATCGCCGACGCGTGGGCCAGCCAGCAGCCGCACACCGCCGCCCGGTCGCAGGCCCGGTCGCACCGTGGCGGGGACGTGTCCGCCCTGATCGTGCCGCTGGTGGCCGGGGTGCGCACCGTCGGGCTGGTGGTGCTGGAGGCGGACGCGGCGCAGGCGTACCCGCCGCCGGTGGTGTCCCGGGTGACCGGGCTGACCCGGCCGGCCGCGCTGCGGCTGGAGGCGGCGCTGCTCTTCGACGAGGTCCGCTCGCTGGCCACCAACGAGGAACGCCAGCGGCTGGCCCGGGAGATCCACGACGGGGTGGCGCAGGAGTTGGTGATGGTCGGCTACGGCATCGACAACGCCCTGGCGTACGTCGACGAGGACCCCCAGGAGACCGCCGAGGCGCTGCGCACGCTGCGCGGCGAGGTGACCCGGGTGATCACCGAGCTGCGGCTGAGCCTCTTCGAGCTGCGCAGCGAGGTGGACCGGCACGGTGGCCTGGCCGCCGCGATCGCGGAGTACGCCCGCACGGTCGGCTCCTCCGGCGGGCTGCGGGTGCACCTGTCCCTGGACGAGTCCACCGCCCGGCTGCCCGCCGCCACCGAGGCCGAGTTGCTGCGCATCGCCCAGGAGGCGGTCACCAACGCGCGCAAGCACGCGGGCGCGTCTAATCTCTGGGTCACCTGTGAGGTCGATCCGCCGTACGCGCAGATCGAAGTGTCGGATGACGGTCAGGGGATCGCTGACCAGCGTTCCGACGGGCACTACGGTCTTGCGATCATGGCCGAGAGGGCGGAACGTATCCGAGGCCGGTTGGAGATCAGGCCGCGGCAACCGAGCGGCACGACCGTGGCGGTGGTGCTCGGCTCGTCGCCCCGGCGCGATAACGTGCGCGGTAGCGCAGCGGCAGCAGAAGGGGAGTAACCCGAGGATGACCACAAGTCCGACACCGGCCACCCGTACCAAGGTCCTCCTTGTCGACGATCACGACCTGATCCGCAAGGGCCTGCGGCACGCGTTCGAGCGCGACCGGCAGTTCGAGGTCGTCGGGGAGGCCGCCACGGCGGCGGAGGGCGTACGCCAGGCCGGTGCGCTGCAGCCGGACGTGGTGATCATGGACCTGCGGCTGCCCGACGGCAGCGGCCTGGAGGCCACCCGGGCGCTGCGCAAGTCGAGCGCCTCGATGGGCATCGTCGTGCTCACCATGTACGCCGGCGACGACCAGCTCTTCGGCGCCCTGGAGGCCGGGGCCAGCGCCTTCGTGCCGAAGACCGCCCCGGCCGACGAGGTGGTCGCCGCCGCGCGGCACGCCGCCTCCTCCCCCAGCGCCTTCACGGCCGCCGACCTGGCCGAGGCGATGAAGCGCCGGCTGGCCCCGTCCGGGCCGCAGCTCTCGCCCCGCGAGGGCCAGGTGCTGCGGCTGCTCGCCGACGGGATGAGCGTGGCGGGCATCGCCAAGCAGCTCTTCGTCAGCGAGTCCACCGCCAAGACGCACATCTCGAAGCTCTACGAGAAGCTGGGCGCGGCCAACCGGGCCCAGGCGCTGATGACCGCGCTGCGGCTCGGTCTGCTCGAGGCTCCCGACGCCCCGAAGTTCTGACCGGCTCCCGCCGGGAGCCCGACGACGTACCACCGACGGGTCCGCGACCGCCGACGGGCGGCGCGGGCCCGTCGTCGTCGCGTCGAGCGGCGGCGGAGGGTTCGCGGCGCGCTATGGTCTCGCGGGCGACAAGCCGGCAGAATACCGGCGCGGGCAACGGTGTCCCGCGCGCCGACAGGAGGGGTGAACGCATGCAGCGGCCGGACTGGGCACCCGACGAGATCGACATCGAGCGCCCCAGCGTGGCCCGCATGTACGACTACTACCTCGGCGGCTCGCACAACTTCGCGGTCGACCGGGCGGCGGCCCAGGCGATGGTGGCGGCGGTGCCGGAGGCCCCGCTGATGGCGCAGGCGAACCGGGCGTTCCTGCGCCGCGCGGTGCAGTTCCTCCTCGACGCCGGCGTCCGGCAGTTCCTGGACGTCGGCTCGGGCATCCCGACGGTCGGCAACGTGCACGAGATCGCCCAGCGCGACGCTCCCGACGCCCGGGTGGTCTACGTCGACGTGGATCCGGTGGCGGTGGCCCACAGCCGGGAGATCCTGGAGGGCAACGACAGCGCCGTGGTGGTGCAGGAGGACCTGCGCCACCCCGAGCGCATCATCGCCCACCCCGACGTCCGCCGGCTGCTCGACTTCGACCAGCCGATCGCCGTGATGATCGTGGCGGTGCTGCACTTCGTGCCGGACGACGACCGGCCGGCCGAACTGCTGCGGACGCTGCGCGAGGCGCTCGCGCCGGGCAGCTACCTGGTGCTCTCGCAGGCCAGCGGCGACGGCCGTGGCGACGACGAGCGCGCCGACGCCGAACGGGTCTACCGGCGGACCGACAACCCGCTGTGGATCCGCAGCCGCGACGAGCTGACCGCCCTCTTCGACGGTTTCGAACTGGTCGACCCCGGCGTGGTCTGGGTGCCGCAGTGGCGCCCGGAGTCCCCCGACAGCGCCGAGGACGCCGAGCGGGCGGCCTTCATCGGCGGCGTCGGGCGACTCGGTGGGTGAGCCACCCGGGGGGACCACGGTCGCCCCGACCGGCACCACCGTGGGGCATCCGTCCCGGCCGGGGACGTTCGCCCGGGCGTGGGCCAAGGCCGTCTCCGGCACCAGTTACCTGCCGATGACCCAGGCCCAGCTCGAGGCCCTCCTGCAACGCCTCACCGAGGAGCTCGCGGCGGCGCTGCTGGCCGAGCCCATCGACCTGCGGGTGGGGCACCGGGTCGGCACCGAACTGGTGGCCGCCCACATCGCCTCCGCCGAGGCGCTGGGCCGTACGGTCGAGGTCGTCCAGCTCCGGCTGGCCCGCGACCTCGGGCTGGTCGGGGAGGAGGTCGAGGACCGGCTCGCCCGGCTGCTGGCCGCCGTGACCACCGGATACGCCCGCGCGCTGCGGGACCGGACGCTGGACGAGCAGGAGACGATCCGCCGGGCCGCGATGACCGCCCGGGCGGAGGCGGAGCGGGCGCTGCGCAGCAGCGAGGCGCGCTTCCGCCACCAGGCCACCCACGACCCGCTGACCGACCTGCCCAACCGGACGCTGTTGACGGAGCGCCTCCGCGCGGCCATCGACTCCCCCACCGGGGGCCCGGCGCGCCTCGGCGTCTGCTTCCTCGACCTCGACCGGTTCAAGGTGGTCAACGACTCGCACGGGCACCAGGTCGGCGACGGACTGCTGGTGGCCGTGGCGGACCGGCTCCGCCGGGCCCTCGACGGGCACCTGGTCGCCCGGCTCGGCGGGGACGAGTTCGTCGTTTTGGTCGAGGGCACCACCGGCACCGACGCCGCCGTCGCCGTGGCCGAGGCCGCACTGGCGGCGGTACGCGAGCCCGTGCTGGTGGACGGGCACGAGCTGAGCGTCTCGGCGAGCATCGGCATTGTCGAGCGGGAGGTGGCCGACACCTCCCCCGGTGACCTGATGCGGGCGGCCGACAGCACGCTGCACTGGGCGAAGGCCGCCGGTGGCGACCGCTGGGCGCTCTACGACGCCGACCGGGACCGCCAGGACCTGGCCCGGTACGCGCTCTCCGCGGCCATCCCCGCGGCGCTGGAGCGGGGCGAGTTCTATCTCGACTTCCAGCCGCTGACGTCGCTGCGCGACGGCCGGGTGCTGGGCATGGAGGCCCTGGTGCGCTGGCGCCACCCGCAGCTGGGTGTCCTGCGGCCCGACAGCTTCATCGGGCTGGCCGAGGAGACCGGGTTGATCGTCCCGCTGGGCGGGTGGGTGCTGGCCGAGGCGTGCCGGCAGGCCGAGAGCTGGTCCGTCGACGCCGGGCCGGCCCCGTTCGTCAGCGTCAACCTGGCCGTGCGGCAGGTGCGTCGCGCGGGCCTCGTCCAGGAGGTACGCGCGCTGCTGCGGCACACCGGGCTGTCGCCGGAGCGGCTCCAACTGGAGATCACCGAGAGCACCATGATGAGCACCGCCGAGGAGCCGGTCCGGGCGCTGCGGGCGCTCGCCGACCTCGGCGTCCGGATCGCCATCGACGACTTCGGCACCGGCTACTGCAACCTGGCGTACCTGCGGGACCTGCCGGTGACCGAGCTGAAGGTGGCCGGGCAGTTCGTGGCCGGGCTGCGGGCACCGGAGGCCCGGGCCGACGAGCGGATCCTGGCCTCGCTCGTCTCGCTGGCGCACGCGCTGGACCTGACCGTCACCGCCGAGGGCGTGGAGACGGCCGGGCAGGCGGAGCGGCTGCGGGCGATCGGCTGCGACGCCGGCCAGGGCTGGCACTTCGGCCGCCCGGACTCGGCCGAGCGCGTCCTGGCCCGCCTGCGCTGACCCCTCGCCCGCCGCCGGCCCGGGCTACTTCCACCCGGCCACGCAGGACGATGTCAGCCGGCGAGCAGGGCCGCCATCCGCTGCGCCTGTGCCTCCCAGCGCCACTCCCGCTCCACCCACGCGCGACCGGCCGCGCCGAACTGGCGGGCCAGGTCCCGGTCGGCGAGCAGCGTGGCCACCCGGTCGGCGAGCTGGGCGACGTCCCGGCCCCGGACCACGAACCCCGTCTCACCCTCGCGCACCGCGTCCGGCGCCCCGCCGGAGTCGCCGGCGACCACCGGCAGGCCGGTCGCGGAGGCCTCCAGGTAGACGATCCCGAGCCCCTCGACGTCCAGGCCCCGGTTGCGGGTGCGGCAGGGCATGGCGTAGACGTCGCCGGCGGCGTAGTGGGCCGGCAGCTCGGCCGACGGCACCGAGCCGGTGAAGACCACGTCCCGCTCGACGCCCGCCTGCCGGGCCAGCTTCTCCAGCGTGGCCCGGTAGGGCCCGCCCCCGACCACCAGGAGCGCGGCGTCGGGGACCCGGCGCCGGATCTCGGGCAGCGCCCGGATCAGCATGTCCTGCCCCTTGCGCGGCACCAGCCGGGACACGCAGACCACCACCGGGCGGTCGGCCAGCCCGAGCCGGAGCCGGACCGGTTCGCCGTCGACCGACGGGTGGTAGGCGTCCACGTCCACGCCGGGGGCGAGCCGGTGCAGCTCGGTCACCCCGTGCAGCGCCCGCTCCAGCCGCACCCGGGTGTACTCGCCCAGGTAGGTCGTGACGTCGACGCCGCGCCCGATGCGCCGCAGTGCTGCCCGGGCCGCCGGCAGCGCGGCCCAGCCGACCTCGTGCCCGTGGGTCTGCGCCACCGCCCGACGGATGCCCGTCCGGCGGCGCAGGCCCGCGGCGAGCAGGCCGAGGGGCGCCGCCGCGCCGAACCACACCGTGTCGCAGTCGTACGCGCGCGCCAGGCGGGCGGCCCGGCGGGCCACGCGCGGGGTGGGCAGCAGCACCCGGGTGCGGTCCCGGACCACCTCGAACGGCTGGTCGGCGTCGAACTTCTCCGCGCCCCGCCACGTCGAGGCGTAGACGACCACGGACCCGGCGGGCTGGCGCACCGCGAGGTTGTGCACGAAGGACTGGATCCCGCCGGGGCGGGGCGGGAAGTCGTTGGTGATCAGCAGCGTGCGGCTCATCGGCCGGCCTCCCTGGCGTGGGCGCGGGCGGCGGCCATCCGCTCGACCGTGGACGGGTGCGTGGCGGAGTAGAGGTACTCCCAGCGTGGTGGATCCGGGTCGGCGAGGTTGATGCCGGCGAGCCGCCGCTGCATCGCCTCGAAGGCGGCCGGGTCGCCGGTCAACGCGAGCGCGTGCGCGTCGGCGCGCGCCTCCACCCGCCGCGACATCAGCGCCTGCGCCGGCGCCGAGACCAGCCCGGCCACCGTCACCAGGGCGACCAGCAGGGGGAACGCGCGCGGCTGGGCGACGGAGTCGACGCCGGCCAGCCGCAGCAGCGGGCCGGACGAGCCGAGCAGGTAGAGCGCGACCACCGCGGCGGCGGCGCCCAGCGCCCCGGTCAGCGTGCCGACCGCGACGTCCCGGTCCTTGGCGTGCCCCAGCTCGTGCGCCACCACGGCGGTCACCTCGGCCGGCGTCGCCTCGCGCAGCAGCGTGTCGTAGACCACGACCCGGCGGGTCGGCCCGAGCCCCGAGACGTACGCGTTGACCGCCCGGGTGCGTCGCGACGCGTCGGCGACCAGCACGTCGCGCACCGGGACGCCGTCGCGGGCCGCCATCTGCATCAGCTGGGTGCGCAGCGGTCCCTGCTCCAGCGGGGTGAACCGGTTGAAGACCGGCTCCACGAGCACCGGCAGCACGAAGGAGAGCAGCACCACCAGGGTCGCCGCACCGGCCGCGCCGAACGCCCACCACCAGCGCGGCGACAGCCGGATGACGGTGTAGAAGCCGAGCAGCGCCACCGCGCCGATCACCGCGCTGACCGCGTACGACTTGAGCAGGTCGGCCGCCCAGCCGCTCCAGCCGTTGGTGCTCAGCCCGTAGCGGGTGAGCACGGCCTGCCGCCAGGCGGCGAACGGGAGGGTCACCAGGTCGGCGACGAGCACCACGGCGAGCCCGCCGAGGACGGCCTGGGCGGCCCAGTGGCCGCCGAACGGGCGGCCGGCCAGCTCGACGAGCCGGCTGCCCAGCGGGGTCAGGCCGAGCAGCAGGGCCACCAGCAGGCCGATCGCGATCGCGGCCCAGCCGGCGGGGCGCAGCGCGGAACGGAACTCCCGGCTGCGGGCCACCTGGTCGGCGGGGAGGTCGCCCAGCGCGGCGAGCTGGTCCGCCCGGGGGGCGGGCGGCCGGTGCCACGGGATCAGCAGCGCCGCCGCGACGAGGAGGGCGAGGGTCAGCCCGGCGAGGGTCAGCAGCGCCCAGCCGCGCGGGCTCACCGCGGCCCGCCCGGTGCCGGATCGACGTGCGCGGGGCGTGCCACGGCCAACCGCCGGTGGCCCGCGTCGCCGCCGACCATGGCCGGGCTGTCGCCACCACGCCGTACCCGCGTCATGCCGCCGCTCCCTCCGCCGTGACCGCCCATCCTATTGCCCGCCGCGCCGCCGCCCGCGCGGTGCCGGCCGCCGCCGTCCCGGTGACCGCTCCGCCCCTCCTGACATCACCTGTCGCCATCATGACGCCAATCGGAGCCATGGTGGCTTGCCATGACGTCACTTTGATGCCATAGTGGCGTCATGGACCTGACGTCGTATGTCGACAACCTCCGGCAGGAACTGGCCGGCGTCGCCGAACTCGGCGGCGACGAGGCCCGCGCCCTCGCCGAACGACTGGCGGGGCCGCTCGAGTCGGCGCTCCGGCTGGCACTACTGGACGCGCTGACCGCGGCGGCGGCCGAGATCACCCGCGACCTGGCACCCGGGTCGGTCGAGCTGCGCCTGCGCGGGCGCCAGCCGAGCTTCGTCGTGACGCCACCGCCGACCGGCCCGGAGCCCGCGGGCGAGCCGGAGGCCGCCGAGCCGGCCGTGTCGCCGGCGACGGACGGCGAGGAGGGCGCCACCTCGCGGATCAGCTTCCGCCTCTCCGAGCACCTGAAGGGCCGCATCGAGGAGGCCGCCGCCCGCGAGGGCCTCTCGGTCAACGCCTGGCTCGTCCGGGCGGCCACCGCCGCCGTGGCGGGCACCCCGACGGCCCGGCAACCGCAGCGCCGCGCCCCCCGCAGCGGCGAGCGCTTCACCGGCTGGGCCCGCTGAGCGGCCCGCCACCGATCCGCGCCACCGCCTCCACCGCCTCCGTCCCGACTCGGGACATCCGCACGTCAGAAGGGACCGCGTCGTGCCCACATTCGACACCCCAACCCCGATCTCGGCGACCGTCGACCTGGTCGTCGGTGACGTCCACGTCACGGCCACCGACCGCACCGACACGACCGTCGAGGTCCGCCCGAGCGACGCCGCCGCCGAAGCCGACGTCCGCGCCGCCGAACAGACCCGGGTGGAGTACGCCGACGGCCGGCTCCTGGTCAAGTCGCCCCGGCAGCGCGGGTTCGGGCTGTTCGGCAAGCCCGGCTCGGTCGACGTGACGATCGGGCTGCCCACCGGCTCGCACCTGCACGGCGACGCCTCCGTGGCGGCGTTCCACGGCAGCGGCCGGCTCGGCAGCTGCCGGATCCGGACCGCGACCGGCGACATCGACCTGGACCGCACCGCCGACGTGGACCTCGACACCTCCGCCGGCGGCGTCCGCGTCGAGCACGTGGCCGGCCCGGCCCGGATCAGCACCGGAACGGGCCGGATCCGGGTGCAGCAGGTCGACGGCGACGCGGTGGTCAAGAACTCCAACGGCGACAGCTGGCTCGGCACGGTCACCGGCGAGGTGCGGGTGAAGACGGCCAACGGCGAGACCACCGTCGAGCGCGCGCAGGGCCCGGTCACCGCCACCACCGCCAACGGCGACATCCGGATCGGCGAGGTCTCGGCGGGCGCGGTGTCGGTCCGCACCGCGACCGGCGGACTCGACATCGGCGTCCGCTCCGGCACCGCCGCCCTGCTCGACCTGCACACCCAGTTCGGCCGCGTGGACAACCACCTCGAGGCGTACGAACCGGCCGGGGAGCCCGAGGGTGCCGTGCGGGTGACCGCCCGGACCTCCTTCGGCGACATCGTGATCCGCCGCTGCTGACCCCGTTCGCCCGACCGGCCCGACCGCCGGTCGGGCCCCTCGACCGGCCCGACGGCCGGCGTGAAGGAGAAGACATGCCACCCAGCTCGGCCCCGGCGGCCATCTCGGTCGCCGCCCTCCGGAAGTCCTACGGCGAGCACGTGGTGCTCGACGGGATCGACCTCACCGTCGCCGCGGGGACCATCTTCGCCCTGCTCGGTCCCAACGGCGCCGGCAAGACCACCACCGTGCAGATCCTGTCCACCCTGATCGGCGCCGACTCCGGCGAGGCGCGGGTCGCCGGTCACGACGTCGCCCGGGAGCCCGACGCGGTACGCGCCGCGATCGGCGTGACCGGCCAGTTCTCCGCCGTCGACGGACTGCTCACCGGCGAGGAGAACCTGCGGCTCATGGCCGACCTGCACCACCTGCCCCGGGCCGAGGGGCGGCAGCGCGCGCGGGGCCTGCTCAGGATGTTCGACCTGACCGAGGCGGCCGGCAAGCCCGCCGCCAGCTACTCCGGCGGGATGCGCCGGCGACTCGACCTGGCGATGGGTCTGGTCGGCCGCCCCCGCGTCGTCTTCCTCGACGAGCCCACCACCGGGCTCGACCCGCGCAGCCGGCAGGCCATGTGGCAGATCGTCCGGGACCTGGTGGCGGACGGCGTCACCATCTTCCTCACCACCCAGTACCTGGAGGAGGCGGACCAGCTCGCCGACCGCATCGCCGTGCTCGACCACGGTCGCCTGGTGGCGGAGGGCAGCGCGGCGGAACTCAAGCGGCTCGTGCCCGGCGGGCACGTCAGCCTGCGTTTCGCCGACCGGGCCGCGTTCGACACGGCCGTGCGGGTGCTGCCCGAGCAGTCCCGCGACGCCGCCGAACTCACCCTGCACGTGCCCGGCGACGGCGGGGTCCGGTCGCTGCGGGACCTGCTCGACCTGCTGGACAGCCAGTCGATCGCCGTGGAGTCGCTGTCGGTGCACACGCCCGACCTCGACGACGTCTTCCTGGCCCTCACCGGCCGGCCCGAGAAGGAGGGAACCCCCCGATGAGCACCCTGACGTACGCCGTACGCGACTCCGGCACGATGCTGCGCCGCAGCCTGCGCCGCTGGGTCCGCTACCCGTCGATGACGGTGCTGCTCGTCGGCATGCCCGTCATGCTGCTGCTGTTGTTCGTCTACGTCTTCGGCGCGACCCTCGGCGCCGGGCTGGGCGGCGGGGCTGGCGACCGGGGCGACTACGTCAACTACGTCACCCCGGGGATCCTGCTGATCACCGCCGGATTGGCCGCCACCGGGACGGCGGTGTCGGTCGCGATGGACATGACCGAGGGCATCATCGCCCGGTTCCGGACCATGGCGATCGCCCGGGCGTCGGTGCTGACCGGCCACGTGCTGGGCAGCATGGTGCAGACCGTGCTCAGCCTGGCGGTGGTCACCGGGGTCGCCCTGTCGATCGGGTTCCGGCCCACCACGGAAGCGCCGGCCTGGCTGGCGGCCGTCGGCGTGCTGGTCATGACCGCCTTCGCGTTCACCTGGCTCTCGGTCGCGCTGGGGCTGGTCTCCAAGAGCGTCGAGACGGCGAGCAACCTCCCCATGCCGCTGACCTACCTGCCCTTCATCGGCAGCGGGTTCGTGCCCACCGACTCGATGCCGGACGGGCTGCGGCAGTTCGCCGAACACCAGCCCTTCACCCCCATCATCGAGACCCTGCGCGGCCTGTTGACCGGCGGGCCGGTGGGGACGAACGCCGCTCTCGCGGTGGCCTGGTGCGCCGCCATCGCGCTGGTCGGCTATCTCTGGGCGAAGAAGCTGTTCAACCGGGACCCGTCCCGCTGACCGTCGCCCCCCAGCGCCCGTTCCCCGAGCCATCGGCCCGGGGGACGGGCGCCGTCGGGGGCGGCTCTCCTCATCCTCGGCGGGCCTGCCATCGGGCGGCGGCCACGGCCCGTCACGCGACGCGGCGGCGTTGGGTGAGCCGCCCGGCCGGCCGGGGCGCGGGCAGCACCTCCACCTCGAACCCGGCCCGGGCGAACACCTCGATCGCCCGGGCCTCGGGACCGCCCAGCCCGGCGGCCGGGGAGGAGTCGTCGAACAGCGCGGTCACCAGGCAGTCGGCGCAGCCGTCGCCCCGGGCACCGCACCCGTCGCAGTCGATGAGCATCTCGCCTCCTGATGCGCTGCGGCGGCGGACGGCGAACCACCGTCGCCGCCCGACCACCATCGGTCACCACGACGTTATGCGCGGGGTACGACAGAAAGGGACAACCGGGTCGCGTCCGGCCCGAAAGCGATCAAGCGCCCCGATCAGGACCGGGAGAGCCGGCGCAGCAGCGAGTCGGCGCCGAGCGGGTACGCGCCGTGCCGGCGTACGCCGTCGGCGACCTCGCGGTCCGAGGAGACCACCACCACCGGGCGGCCCGACGGCTCGGCGCGCACCAGGCGCCGGATCAGCTCGTCGGCGGTCTCCCCCTTGCGGGAGAAGAGCACCCGTACGCCGCGCGGCGAGGGCGGCAGCCCGTGCATCCGCTCGGCGCCGTCGAAGACCACCGTCACCTCGTCGCCGGTCTGCGCGGCGATCCCGCCCAGGCCGGTGATCAGCCGCTTGCGCTGCTGCTCCAGGGACATCTCGCCGAAGCCACGCTTGGTCACGTTGTAGCCGTCGACCACGAGGTGCGCCCGGGGCAGGGCGAGCAGCTGGTCGAGGCGGGCCGGGTCGTCGGTGTCCCGGGCCCGGGCGGCGGTGCCGGCCGCCGTGGTGCCGGACTGGTCGGCGAAGGCGTCGGCCACGAAGTCCGCGGGCAGCTTGTCGACCGGATCGAGCGCCAGCTCACGGCGCAGCCCGACGGCGGCCTGCCCGATGGTCTCCAGCAGCAGCCAGAGCCGGGCGTCGTCGACCGAGCGGGCCTCCTTGGCGCTGGCCCGGGCGACCCCCGCCGCCGCCTCGGCCTCGGCCAGCCGGGCCCGGACCCGGCGCAGCTCGGCGTCGGCGTCCGCCGCCGCCCGGGCGGCCCGGCCCCGCTCGGTGGCGAGCAGCTCGGTGGCCTTGCGCTCGCGGGCCTGCGTCTCGCGCAGCGACCGGGTCAGCTGCCGGCCCTCCTCGCGCAGCTGGCCGAGCTCCTCACGGACCCGGGCCAGCTCGTCGCGGAGCTTCTCAGCCTCCACCCGGGCCACCGCCCGGTCGTGCTCGGCGCGGGTGGCCCGTTGCTCGGCCTCGCGGACCAGCTCGGCCACCACCGCGCTGTCGGCCTCGGCGCGGACCGCCGCGCCGCTGGCCTCGATCAGCTCCCGCCAGCCCCGGGGCCGGGCCAGGTAGGCCAGAGCGGCCACCTCGACCGGGTCGGCGGCCGCCGGCGCGGTGCCCTCCAGCACCGCGGCGCCCAGGTCGCCGCTGTCGGCGAGGACCCGGGCGGTGATCCGCTGGCGGAACAGCGGGTCCGCGGTGAGCTGGGCGGCGATCGCGGGGGCGCCGAGGCGCGCCCGGCGGTTGGGGGCGAACTTGGCGACCCGGCGCAGCGGCACCGGCACCTCGTCGGCGGGCAGCCCGGGCAGCACCGTCGCGGTGAGCGCCACGATGCGCTGCCGGACCGGCTCGGGCAGCACGGGCTCCGGCTCGGACACCGCCGCCTCGGGCTCGGACACCGCCGCCGCAGGCTCGGACACCGCCGCCTCGGCGGCCGCAGCCGCGGGCTGGCCGGCCTCGTCGTGGGTGCCCTCACCGGCGTCGCGCGCAGCGTCGACCGGATCCTCCTGCCGGAGGCGGTCGTCGTGCGGCTCGGTGAGGGGCATGTGGCAAGTCTCCCACCGCGACCGGGCCCACCGCCCGGTGAGTGAGCCGATCTCTCATCCTAGACCGGTGGTGACGTCTGGTGCCGATGGGACGGGAGTGTCGGACCTGACCGCTAGCGTGCCGCCGATGGCAGAGACCGAGTACGTCCAGGAGCCGCTGGCCGGTTTCGACCCGGGCGCGGGCGGGATCGACCCGGCGCTGCCGCTGTACGCGACGACGTTCGTGGTGGTCGACCTGGAGACCACCGGCGGCGCGCCGGACGGCGGCGGGATCACCGAGATCGGCGCGGTGAAGGTGCGCGGCGGCGAGGAGCTGGGCGTGCTGGCCACCCTGGTGAACCCCGGCGTGCCCATCCCGCCGTTCATCACCGTGCTGACCGGCATCACCCAGGCCATGCTGGTGCCGGCCCCGCCGATCGAGCAGGTGCTGCCGAGCTTCCTGGAATTCATCACCGACGCCGTGCTGGTCGCCCACAACGCCCCCTACGACGTGGGCTTCCTCAAGGCCGCGTGCGCGAAGCACGGCTACCGCTGGCCCAACCCGCGGGTGCTCGACACCGCCGCGCTGGCCCGCCGGGTGCTGACCCGCGACGAGGTGCCCAACCGCAAGCTCGGCACCCTCGCGGCCTACTTCCGCACCGCCACCCAGCCGACCCACCGGGCGCTCGACGACGCCAAGGCCACCGTCGACGTGCTGCACGGGCTGATCGCCCGCCTGGCCGGGCACCGGGTCGACACCGTCGGCGACGCCATCGAGTTCGCCCGGGCGGTCACTCCCACCCAGCGGCGCAAGCGGCACCTGGCCGAGGGGCTGCCGAAGGCGCCGGGGGTCTACATCTTCCGGGCCGCCGACGACCGGCCGCTCTACGTCGGCACCTCCGGCGACATCGCCACCCGGGTGCGCAGCTACTTCACGGCGGCGGAGAAGCGGGCCCGGATCTCCGAGATGCTCGCCGCGGCGGAGCGGGTGGAGGCGCTGGAGTGCGCCCACTCGCTGGAGGCGGAGGTCCGCGAGCTGCGGCTGATCGGGGCGCACGCCCCGCCGTACAACCGGCGGTCGAAGTTCCCGGAGCGGGTGCTCTGGCTGAAGCTGACCGACGGGCCGTACCCCCGGCTGTCGGTGGTCCGGGCCATCTCCCCCGGCGACGCCGCCTACCTCGGGCCGTTCAGCTCGCGTCGGGCGGCGGAGCTGGCCGCCGCCGGCTTCCACGACGCCGTGCCGCTGCGCCAGTGCACCCACCGGCTCTCGCTGCGCACGGTCACGCCGGCCTGCGCGCTGGCCGAACTGGGTCGCTGCCCGGCGCCCTGCGAGCACCGGATCTCCCCCGAGGAGTACGACGCCCGCGCGGTCGCGCCGTTCCGCACCGCCACCGCCAGCGATCCCCAACCGGTGGTCGACGCCCTGCTCGCCCGCATCGACGCGCTCTCGGGCGCCCAACGCTACGAGGAGGCGGCGGTGGCCCGGTCCCGCCTGGCGGCGGTGCTGCGGGCGACCGTACGGATGCAGCGGCTGACGGCGCTGACCGGGATCGCCGAGCTGGCCGCCGCGCGGCCGGCGGCCCGCGGCGGCTGGGAGCTGGCGCTGGTGCGCCACGGCCGGCTGGCCGGGGCGGGCGTCTCACCCCCCGGTGTCCACCCCCGACCGACGATCGCCGCGATCCGGGCGACCGCCGAGACCGTCCTGCCCGGCCACGGCCCGGTCCCGAGCGCCTCGGCCGAGGAGACCGAACGCATCCTGTCCTGGTTGGAACGACCGGAGACCCGGCTGGTGGAGATGACGTCCGGTTGGGCGTCCCCGGTGGCCGGCGCGGCCCGCTTCCGCGACCTGCTGAGCAAGGCCGAGAACGCCGCATCCCACCAAAGCTCGACCGAACGCCCATGACCAAGTGACCGATCGGACTACCTCGCCTCCCTTAGGCTGTTAGAGAAGTGCAGTCCTGCCCGTTTCGTGGGCCTGCTCCCGGTTGCCGGGTGTCGGCGGCCGTGGAGCCGGGGTGAGGAGGTGTCCCACGTGGACGTCGACGCCGGACGCGGCGCCGCCCTGGGGGGCGCCCTGCCGACCCAACCGGGCGAGCTGCCGCTCGCCCGCCGGCTGCGCTCGCTGCTGAGCTGGCCCACCGCCGACACCGACCCGGTCAGCCAGCTCGTCCGGACCCACCGGACGATCCACCCCGGCACCGAGCCCTCCGTGCTGCGCCGGGCCTACACCATCGCGGAGAACATGCACCGCGGGCAGTTCCGCAAGAGCGGCGAGCCCTACATCACCCACCCGCTGGCGGTGGCCCAGATCTGCGCCGAGATCGGCATGGACGCCATCACCCTGGTCGCCGCGCTGCTGCACGACACCGTGGAGGACACCCGCTACACCCTCCAGGCCCTCGCGGAGGACTTCGGGCCGGAGGTGGCGCACCTGGTCGACGGGGTCACCAAGTTCGACAAGGCGTTCTACGGCAAGGCCGCCGAGGCCGAGACGATCCGCAAGATGATCATCGCGGCCGGCAAGGACGTCCGGGTCCTGATCATCAAGCTGGCCGACCGGCTGCACAACATGCGCACCCTGGGCGTCCGGTCCGCCGCGTCGCGCGAGCGGATCGCCCGCAAGACGCAGGAGGTCCTGGTCCCGCTCTGCGACCGGCTGGGCATCCAGACGCTCAAGCGCGAGCTCGACGACGTGGTGCTGCTGCACCTGGAGCCGGAGGAGCACGCCCGGATCGCCCGGCACGTGCACGACCGGCCGGGCTGGGACGCGTACCTCGACGAGGTGGTCACCCGGGCGAGGTCGGCCCTGCGCCGCAGCCGGGTGGACGCGGCGGTGACCCCCCGCCCCCGGCACCTCTACTCGATCTGGAAGGACACCGTGGCCGGTGGCCACAGCGCCCCCTTCGACCTGCCCCGCATCGCGATCGTGGTGGACGGCCCGGCAACCGACTGTTACGCGGCCCTCGGCGCGATCCACGGCACGTGGCGGCCGGTCCCCGGCCGGTTCAAGGACTTCATCGCCTCGCCCAAGAACAACCTCTACCGCTCCCTGCACACCACCGTCTGCGGGCCGAAGGACCGCACCGTCGAGGTGCTGATCCGCACCGAGGAGATGCACCGGTCGGCGGAGTACGGGGTCGCCGCCGACTTCCGCTTCCCGCGCTCCGGCGCCGGCACGGCCGCGGCCCGCGCGGAGCAGCTCGACTGGCTGCGCCGGGTGCTCGACTGGGAGCAGGACACGGCCGATCCGGCCCAGTTCCTCGAATCGCTGCGCTGCGACCTCGCCGAGGCGCAGGTCCAGGTCTTCGCCGACGGACGACAGATCGTGCTGCCCGCCGGGGCGACCCCGGTCGACCTCGCATACGAGCTGGGCACCGAGCGGGGCGACCACTGTCTCGCGGCGCGGATCAACGGCCGGCTGGCCCCGCTCTCCTCCGAACTGGACGAGGGCGACGTGGTGGAGATCTTCACCGAGACCGACGCGGCGAACGGCTTCGACGCCGACGTCGCCCCACGCGGCCCCCGCCGGGAGTGGCTCGGCTTCGTCAAGTCGCCGCAGGCGCAGATGCAGATCAGCCGGTGGTTCGCCGAGCACACCGAGCCGGGCATCTCCATCACCGACAAGGTCCGCCTCGGCCGGGCCACCATCGGGCTGGCCCTGCGCAAGCACGACCGGGGCCTCGCCAGCGACCTGCCGCTGCTGCGGCTGTCGGAGGAACTCGGCTACCCCGACCTGGAGACCCTGCTGGTCGCGGTGTTCGACCGGGTGATCCAACCGGACACGGTCGTACGCCAGCTCATCGACCTGGTGGACCATCGGCAGTGACGGCTCCGGCCCGGGTGGTCCGAGGGTTCCTCGCGGCCACTAGCCTGGACGCATGATCCCCCGCTCGCGCGCCACCGGCCGGGCCGTCGCCTACCAGGTCTTCTACCGGCTGCCGTTGCCGGTACGCCGTCGCCTGGTCCGGCTGGCCGTGCCCAAGTACATCGTCGGCGCGGTCACCCTGGTCCGGGACAGCGAGGCCGAGGGGGCGGGCCGTCTGCTGCTGCTGCGCCAGCCGCCCGGCAGGGGCTGGGGGCTGCCCGCCGGCCTGTTGCAGAAGGGCGAGGCACCGGTGGTGGGCGCCGCCCGGGAGCTGCACGAGGAGTCCGGCATCCGGCTCTCGCCCCGGCAGCTGAGCCCCGCGGTCCCGAACGCGGTGGTGCACGCCAAGGGCTGGGTGGACGTCGTGTTCACCGCCGAGGTGCCGGCGTCGACCACCGAGCTGAAGGTCGACGGGGCCGAGGTCTTCGAGGCCGCCTGGCACCCGCTGGACGACCTGCCCAAGCTGACCTGGCCGACGGCCCGGCTGCTCGCGTACTACGACATCGGGCCGCTGGCCGGGCAGTTCCCGCCACCGGTGCCCGACACGACGCCGTGAGCGCCGGTCGCGCCGACGACGACGCCGCCCGTACCGGCCGCGGCGCGACCGGGGACGCCGGCGGGGCCGGGGTCTGCGCGGTGGTGCTCGCCGCCGGCGAGGGCACCCGGCTGCGGCCGTTGACCGAGCGGCTGCCCAAGGCGCTCTGCCCGGTGGGCAACGTGCCGCTGCTCGACCGGGCGCTGCACCGGCTGGCCGGGCTCGGCCTGGCCGGGCCCGGCCGGGTCGCCGTCAACGCCTGCTACCTCGGCGATCAGGTCGTCGCGCACGTCGCGGACCGCGCCCACCTCTCGGTGGAGCCGGGCGACCCGCTCGGCACCGCCGGCGGGGTGGCGAACCTGCGGGAGTGGATCGCCGGGCGCGGGGTCCTGGTCGGCAACGCCGACGCCTACCTCGCCGACCCGGCGCGGCCCCCGGGCCCCGACATCGCCGCGCTGCTGCGCGACTGGGACGGCGACTCCGTACGCCTGCTCGGCCAGCCCGCCGCCGACCCGGCGGCGCCGGGCACCTTCGACGGCCACGTGTTCACCGGCTTCTCGCTGCTGCCGTGGCGGCTGGTGCGGGAGCTGCCGGTCGGGTTCGGCGACCTCGTCCGGGCGCTCTGGCGCCCGGCGGAGGCGGCCGGCGCGCTGACCGTCGTGCCGTACGCCGGCACGTTCTTCGACACCGGCACCCCGGCCGACTACCTGGCGGCCAACCTGCACGCCGCCGGCGGCGGCAACCTGGTGGACCCGACGGCCACGGTGACCGGCCGCTGCCGGGCGGCGGTGATCGGCGCGGGCGCGGTCGTCCAGGGCGACGTGGAGCGGGCGGTCGTCTGGCCCGGCGCCACCGTCGGCCCCGGCGAGCGCCTGCGCGACGCGGTGCGCGCCGGCACCGCCCTCACCGTCCCCGGCACACCACCGGCCCCGGGCCGGGGAAACCTCTAGCATGGGCGACGACGCCGACGAACGGAGAAATGTCCCGTGATCACCGCGATCGTGCTGATCGACTGTGCCACCGACTCGATCCCCGAGGTGGCCGAGAACCTGGCCAACCTGCCCGGCGTCAGCGAGGTCTACTCGGTGGCCGGCCACGTCGACCTGATCGCGATGGTCCGGGTCCGGGAGTTCGAGCAGATCGCCCAGGTGATCGCCGGCAGCATCTCCAAGGTGCCCGGGGTGCTCAACACCGAGTCGCACATCGCCTTCCGGGCGTACTCCCAGCACGATCTGGAGGAGGCGTTCGCGATCGGCCTCGCCAACGCCGACTGACGCGGACGCCGGGTCGCCGCCCGGCACCCACGCGAGCGGCCGGCCCACCCCTGGGGATGGACCGGCCGGCGTGGTGCGCGGACGTCAGCTCTGCGTGGGAGCCGGCGTCTCGAAGGTGCCGCCCGGAGCCGGCGACTCGGTCGTGCCGCCCGGAGCCGGGGTCCCGGTGGTGCCACCCGGAGCCGGCGTCGTGCCGCCCGGGCTCGGGGTGCCGCTGGCGCTGGTCTGCGGCACCGGGATGCCCAGCTGCTCCGCCAGCTGCACCAGCGCGTCGTAGTGCGCCTGCAGGGTCGGCAGGGCGGTCTGGGCCAGCTGGACCACCGACTGTTCGGAGCCCTGCGAGATCTCCGTCTGGGTGGCCTGGATGGCCTGGACGTGGCCGGCCAGCTCGCTGGTCACCCAGAGCCGGTCGAACTCCTCGCCGCTGGCGTTGTTGAGCTGGTCGATGACGGACTGCTGATCCGCGGTGGGCTCGCTCGGCAGCTCCACACCGAGCTGGGACGCGGTCTGCTGCACCGTCTGGTCGAGCTGGGTGTGGTCCGTCTTGAACCGGGCACCCAGGTCCTTGACCCCCTGGTTCTGGCCCTTCTGCTGGGCCAGGTCACCCGCAGTGATCTCGAACAGGTTGACCTGGTGCACGGCCTGCAGGTACTGCGTGTCCTGCGCCGACGGCTGCACCGCGGCCTGGGCCGCCGCAGCAGGCGCGACCCCCACCAGCACCAGCGCGGCCAGCAGGCCGAGGCGTTTGATACCCAACATGCTTCCCCCCCTTGAGACGTTGGATCGCACGGATACCCGGCTGACCGGGGTTATTCCTGCGATCCCCCGTCGGGGAGGCGACCGACCGACACGCCCGTGTCGGCCCGTCGGCGGGCGGAAACGGACGTGGCGCCCGCCGGAGGACTCCGGCGGGCGCCACGTGGAGGTGTCGCGGGGTCAGCGGCGGCTCTCGCCGCTGCCGATCTCCTCCCGCTCCGGCCGGGCCTCGACCGGCGGGTGCCCCGGCGAGACCGGCGCCTCGGCCGGCTTCTCGATCGGGTAGAAGAAGCCCCGGATGGCCGGGCCGAGGGCGCCGAGCCGGTTCATCTTCTTCGGCACGACCCAGCCGGCGTACGGCAGCGCGCCGTGGCCGTCGCCGTGCCCGTCCGCCGCCGCGAGCGGCTGGTGGACCTCTTCGAACCGGCCGTCCGGCAGGCGCCGGATGATGCCGGTCTCGACGCCGTGCGCGAGCACCTCCCGGTCGTGCTGCTGGAGACCCAGGCAGATCCGGTAGGTGACGTAGTACGCCAGCGGCGGGACCACCAGCAGACCGATCCGGCCGGCCCAGGTCATCGCGTTCAGGCTGATCTGGAACTTGTCGGCGATGACGTCGTTGGCGCCGGAGAGGGTCAGCACGATGAAGAACGCGACCGCCATGGCGCCCAGGGCGGTCCGGGCCGGCACGTCCCGGGGCCGCTGGAGCAGGTTGTGGCTCCTGGTGTCCTTGAGGCGCCGGGCCTCCAGGAACGGGTAGAGCGTCGACAGGCCGACCAGGATGCCCGGCAGCACGACCGTCGGCCAGAACAGCGGCGGGATCACGTATCCGTCGCCGATCGGGATGTTGATCTCCCACGCGGGCATCAGGCGGGTCGAGCCGTCGAGGAACATGACGTACCAGTCGGGCTGGCTGGCGGCCGAGACCACCCACGCCTCGTACGGGCCGAACAGCCAGATCGGGTTGATCTGGAACAGGCCGCCCATCAGCGCGATCACGCCGAAGACGACCATGAAGAAGCCGCCCTGCTTGATGGCGTAGCGCGGGAACATCCGCTCGCCGACCACGTTGCCGTTGGTCCGGCCGGGGCCGGGCCACTGGGTGTGCTTCTGCTTGAAGACCAGGCCCAGGTGGGCGCCGATCAGCGCGAGCAGCAGGCCCGGGACGAGCAGCACGTGGGCGATGTAGAACCGGCTGATGATGATCGTGCCCGGGAACTCCCCGCCGAAGATCGACGAGGTGACCCAGGAGCCGATCACCGGGATGGAGAGCATGATCGCCGAGGCGATCCGCAGGCCGGTGCCGGAGAGGCCGTCGTCCGGCAGCGAGTAGCCGGTGAAGCCGGCGAGGAAGCCGACCCAGAACAGCAGCGAACCGATGATCCAGTTGGTCTCACGCGGCTTGCGGAACGCGCCGGTGAAGAAGACCCGGAGCATGTGCACCACGATGGCGGCCATGAACAGCAGCGCCGACCAGTGGTGCATCTGCCGCATGATCAGGCCACCCCGGACGTCGAACGAGATGTCCAGGCTGGAGGCGTACGCGGCCGACATCGGCGTGCCCCGCAGCGGGGCGTAGCTGCCGTTGTAGACCACCTCGGTCATCGCCGGCTCGTAGAAGAAGGTCAGGAAGACGCCGGTCAGCAGCAGGACGACGAACGAGAACAGCGCGATCTCGCCGAGCAGGAACGACCAGTGGTCCGGGAAGACCTTGTTCAGCAGTCGCCGCAGCGGGGTGGCCACCTGGAAGCGGTCGTCCACTCCCCGGGCGACGTTCCCCGGGACTGCTGCCTTGTCAAACTTGCGCCGCTTCACGGCCGCTCCCAGAAGTCGGGCCCGACGGTCTCGGTGTAGTCGGACTTGGCCACGAAGTAGCCCTCGGAGTCCACCTCGATCGGCAGCTGCGGCAGCCGTCGGCTGGCCGGGCCGAAGATGGGCCGGGCGTTGTCGGTGATCAGGAACTGCGACTGGTGGCACGGGCAGAGCAGGCGGTTGGTCTGCTGCTCGTACAGGCTCGCCGGGCAGCCGGCGTGCGTGCAGATCTTCGAGTAGGCGGCGTAGTTGCCCCACATGTAGTCGCCGTGCCCAACCCGCTCGTTGGCCCGGCGCGACTCCTGCGCGTCCGAGTCCCGCAGGTGGATCAGCAGGGTCGGCGAGTCCGCGTGCAGGTTGCTCACGCCGTGGTCGATGCCGGGGAAGACGGTGATCTGGCCGCCCGCGCTGACGTCCGCCGGGCGCACCGGCCGGCCGTCCTCGCGGACCAGCCGGACCTTCTCGCCGCCCTCGGCCGGGGCGAACCCGGTCGTGAACATCTGGTTGTTCTTGTGCGGTTGGGAGATCAGGCCGCCGACCAGGGGCGCCGCGGCGACCGCGCCGACCGGCGCGAGACCGGCCAGCAGCGAGATGCCGAGCAGCGGCCGGCGCTTCACGCCCAGCTCGTCGGCCATGTAGAGCATGGTCTGGCCGGTGATGATCCGGTCGTCGGAGGCGACGGCGCCCTCGTGCCGGTCCTGGATCGAGACCTCCTTCGGCAGCAGCTTCTTGCCCCAGGTCAGGATGCCGAAGCCGATGCCGAGCAGGGCCACGCCGAGGGTGACGCCGAGCAGCGGGGTGTACCACTTGTCGCCGCCGCTACCGGCGTGGTACTCCCACGGCCACCAGATGTAGATGACCAGGAAGGCGGTCGCCGCCAGGCCGGTCAGCAGGAAGAACGACGCGACGGTACGGGTCAGCCGGCGCTCGGCCTTGCTGCCCGGCGCCACCTGCGGCTCGTAGTGGACGATCTCGATGTCGTCCCGGCGCGCGCCCTCGCGGACGATGTCGAACTGGCTGAGCCCGGGGGTGTTCACGTCGAGCGGCTCCCGGCCCTGCTGGGCCTGGTGCTCGGTGTGCGTGGTCATGCCGTCACCTCGCTACGGGCGGTGCCGCGCTGCGGCACCACGGCACTGAATCGGATGAGCCGCCCGGTCACGACTTGCCCGCAATCCACAGGCTCGCGAAGACGAGCGCGACGATGCCCACCAGGAAGATGGCCAGGCCCTCGGTGGACGGCCCGTACCGACCGAGGTTGAAGCCGCCCGGGTCCTGGTCGTGCTTCAGGGTCTCCTGGATGTAGGCGATGAGGTCCGCCTTCTGGTCCGGGGAGATCTGGTTGTCGCCGAAGACCGGCATGTTCTGCGGGCCGCTGAGCATCGCGGCGTAGATCTGCCGGTCGGTGGCCGGGCGCAGGCTCGGCGCGTACTTGCCGGAGGAGAGGGCCCCGCCGCCACCGCCGAAGGCGTGGCACTGCGCGCAGTTGATCCGGAACAGCTCGCCGCCGGCGGCGATGTTGCCGTCGGAGTGCAGGTCGTCACCGTTGGGCACCACCGGGCCGCCGCCGAGCTCCTGGACGTACTGCGCGAGCTGGCGGACCTCCTCGTCGGTGAACAGCTCCGGCTTGCGCTGGGCCTGGGCTTCCTGCCGGGCCATCGGCATGCGGCCGGTGCCGACCTGGAACTCGACCGAGGCCGCGCCGACGCCGATCAGGCTCGGCCCGCGTCCCTCGACGCCCTGGGCGTTGCGACCGTGACAGGTCACACAGCTCACGTCGAACAGCGCCTTGCCCTCCGCGGCGGCACCGGTGAGCGGGGTGTCCTGCGCCTGCACGCCGGGGGCGAAGACGGTGTAGGCGCCGCCGGCCAGCATCAGCGCGGCGAACAGCCGGACCGCGGCACCCAGCCGGCGGCGGCCCCTGCTGCGCGCCGCGGGCCGCTCGCGCAGCCGCGCGAGCAGACCGCGTCGGCGGTCGTTGTCAGAAGTCATGACCTGTGTCCTTAACCGGTTGGACCTTGTCTCAGGGGACGGAGCAGCGGCGCGGTTCGTGACGCGCCAAGATCACTGAAGCCAGTAGATCATGGCGTAGAGCCCGATCCACACGACGTCGACGAAGTGCCAGTAGTAGGACACGACGATCGCCGACGTGGCCTGCGCCGGCGTGAACCGGCCCATGGTGGTGCGGATCATGAAGATGACGAAGGCGACCAGACCGCCGGCCACGTGCAGTCCGTGGAAGCCGGTGGTCAGATAGAACATCGACCCGTAACCGTCTTCGTTGATCTTGATGCCCGCGTGCACCAGCTCGCGGTACTCGTTGAGCTGGCCGAGGACGAAGATCAGGCCCATCACGAAGGTGATCGTGAACCAGCGCCGCAGCGCGTGGACGTCACCCTTCTCCGCGGCGAAGACACCGAGCTGGCAGGTCACCGACGACAACACCAGGATCACCGTGAAGGTGGTCGCGTAGGGGATGTTGAGGTGCGTGGTGTGTTCCGCCCACTGCTCCGGCGCCGCCGCGCGGATGGAGAAGTACATCGCGAACAGCGCCGCGAAGAACATGAGTTCGCTGGAGAGCCACACGATCGTCCCGACGCTGACCATGTTGGGTCGGGTCAGGGAGTGGATCCGGCTCTTGTCAATGGCTGGGGCCGCAGTCACGCGGTCATTATTGCCCTTGACCGGGGCCGCCGATCAGCGGGGGGCCAAACCCGTGGCGTCCACAGCCCGATCGGGGCAGTCCGGTTCGCCTGACCTAGGCTGAAAAGCGTGCTGCACGCCGATCCGATCTCCGCCGCAGCCGCCGTCGCCGCGCCGGCTGCGACCGCGGCCACCCCGCCGCCGTTCACCGTGACCTCGGTGTTCACCGAGACGAAGCTGGACAGCTGGCTCGCCGTCGGCCTGGTGCTGGCCGCCGGCGTCTACCTCTACGGGGTGCACCGGCTGCGGCTCCGGGGCGACCGGTGGCCGGTCGCCAGGACCGTCTTCTTCCTCGGCCCCGGCCTCGGCGGCATCGCGGCGGTCACCGTCAGCGGCCTGCACGCGTACGACACGGCGCTGCTGTCGGTGCACATGGTCCAGCACATGGTGCTCTCCATGATCTCGCCGATCTTCCTCGCGCTGGGCGCGCCGGTGACGCTGGCCCTGCGCACCCTGCCGCCGCGACCGCGCAAGCGGCTGCTGGCGGTCGTGCACAGCCGGATCGCGCGGATCTACAGCTTCCCCCTGGTGGCGTTCACCATCTTCGTGGTGAACCCGTTCGCGCTCTACTTCACCGACCTGTACCGCTACACGCTGGAGCACGTGTGGGCGCACGAGGTCGTGCACGCGCACTTCATCATGACCGGCTGCGTGTTCTTCTGGCCGCTGCTCGGCCTCGACCCGCTGCCGGGCCGCTGGCCGTACCCGGCCCGGGCGCTGCTGATGCTGCTCTCCGTGCCGTTCCACACCGTGCTCGGGCTCACCATCATGCAGAGCAGCACGCTGTTCGGCGGCGACTGGTACCCGTCGCTGGGGCTGACCTGGTCGGACCCGTGGCAGGACCAGGTGGTCGCCGGGGGCATCCTCTGGGCCGGCGGCGAGTTCGTCAGCGTGACCATGCTGGCCGTGCTGGTCGTGCAGTGGATGCGGCACGCCGAGCGGGAGGCCCGCCGCGTCGACCGCGACCTGGACCGCCAGGAGGCCCGGCAGCGCGCCGCGGAGGCCACCGCCTGAAGCCGTGCCGGCGGTACGCCCCGACCCCGCCCCGGCCGGACGTCGCACACCTCACACCGACCGGTACCATCAGCGGGCGGCCACGAGGTGGGAGCCAGTCCCGCCGAGGAGCACGCAGCGAACGAATCATCGAGCTCAGTGTGATGGTGCCGCACGACGGCACGGAGCGAAGCGGAGTGCCGGCATGAGCGATCGTCTTTGCACCGTCCTGCTCTACAGCGACGACCCGGAGGTCCGCGACCGGATGCGGCTCGCCGTCGGACCGCGCCCCGCGCCCGGTCTGCGGATCGAGTTCGTCGAGGCGTCCACCTACGCCGAGTGCGTCCGGCTCGTCGACGACTACGAGATCGACCTGCTGGTGCTCGACGGCGAGGCGAGCCCGGGCGGCGGCATCGGCATCGCCCGGCAGATCAAGGACGACCGGGACGACGCCCCCCCGACCTGCGTGGTGATCGCCCGCGCCGCCGACCGGTGGCTCGCGGCCTACGCCGAGGTCGACGCCACCCTGGTGCACCCGCTCGACCCGGTGACCACCGGCACCACGGTGGCCGAGCTGCTGCGGACGCACGCACCCGCCTGACGTCCCCCGCTCCGGCCGCCACGGCGCCGGGCCGACCGGTGCCGGTTCCATCCCACCCCGCATCTCGCACGCTCGGGAGGCCCGCCATGGGCGATCGGACCTGGCCGCACCTGCTCAACGCGCTGCTGCGCGGCGAGGAACTCGCCACCGCCGACACCGCCTGGGCGATGGGCGAGATCATGGCCGGCTCGGCCGCCCCGGCGCAGATGGCGGGCTTCGTCGTCGCGCTGCGGGCCAAGGGCGAGACCCCGGCCGAGCTGGCCGGCCTCGTGGAGGCGATGCTGGGCCGGGCCGTTGCGGTCGAGCTGCCCGACGAGCTGCGCGCCACCGCCCTCGACGTGGTCGGCACCGGCGGTGACCTCGCGCACACGGTCAACATCTCGACCATGGCCTCGCTGGTGGTGGCCGGCGCCGGTGTCCGCGTGGTCAAGCACGGCAACCGCGCGGCCTCCTCCTCCTGCGGCACCGCCGACGTGCTGGAGTTCCTCGGCGTGCCGCTCGACCTCGGCCCGGAGGGGGTGGCCCGGTGCGTCGCCGAGGTCGGCATCGGCTTCTGCTTCGCGGCCCGGTTCCACCCCGGGATGCGGCACACCGGCCCGGTGCGCCGGGAGCTGGGCGTGCCCACCGTGTTCAACTTCCTCGGCCCGCTGACCAACCCGGCGCGGCCCCGCGCCGCCGCGGTCGGCTGCTTCGACCGCCGGATGGCCTCGGTGGTGGCCGACGTCTTCGCCGCCCGCGGCGACTCGGTGCTGGTGATGCGCGGCGAGGACGGGCTGGACGAGTTCACCACCGCCGCGCCGACGCGCGTCTGGGCGGCCCAGGGCGGCGTCGTCAGGGAGTCGCTGCTGGACGCGGTCGACCTCGGCGTACCCCGGGCCACCCTGGCCGACCTGCGGGGTGGTGACGCCGCCTTCAACGCCGACGTGGTGCGCCGGCTGCTGGCCGGCGAGACCGGCCCGGTGCGCGACGCCGTCCTGGTCAACGCGGCGGCGGCGCTGGCCACGCAGGGCCCGCTCGACGGCGACCTCACCAAGGCGCTGCGGGCCGGGATGGCGCGGGCGGCCGAGTCCGTCGACTCCGGGGCCGCCGCCCGCGTCCTCGACCGCTGGATCGAGGTCGCGCGCGCCCTCTGAGCGCCGGGCGTCGCCGGGTGCCGCCGGAGGTTGTCGGACCCCCGTGGGAAACTACAGCTGAGTAGTTCCCACCATCGTCCTGCGCCGTCGAGCGCGGCAGTCCCGTCGGGCGTGTGCCACACCCCGCGGGACCGGAGCGAGAGGAGACGCCCGTGTCGGAGCGCGAGCTCTACTGCGACACCTGCGAGGGCGTCGAGCCGTTCGAGGCGCCACCGTGCGCCGACGGCCACGGCGCCGACTGCCCCGAACTGGTCTGCACGGGCTGCGGCACGGCCGTGCTCGTCGCCACCGTCACGTTCCACCCGGCGCGCCCGGCCGACCGGCGGCGCCCGCCGGCCCACCGCCGCGCCGCCTGAACCCACCGCCGCGGCGCGGGGGCGTCCGACCCGTACATGAGCCCGTGACGACCGAAGGCCCGCCTCCCGAGGGAGGCGGGCCTTCGCGACGTTCGCGGGTCGCCGTCGGCGCGACCGACGGATCAGTGCTCGGCGGTGCGCCGGGTGCCGCTGTAGTACTCGAACAGCAGGCCGCAGACGGAGAACGTGACCGCCACCATGCCGAGGCCGAGCAGCCAGAACTGCCAGAACGCGAGGCCGAATCCGGCGAGCGCGACGGCCAGCGCCAGGCCGAACGGCCAGTAGCTGCCCGGGCTGAAGAAGCCGATCTCACCCGCGCCGTCGGCGATCTCACCGTCCGGCCGGTCCTCCGGCCGCAGGTCGATCCGGCGGGAGACGAACCAGAAGAAGCCGCCGCACATCGAGCAGAGCAGGAAGCTCAGCAGCAGGGCGACCGTGCCCACCCACTCGACCTGACCGCCGGAGTCGGCGGCGGTCCACCCGCCGTAGAGGGCGGTGGCGAAGAGCAGGAACCCGGCGATGACCAGGAAGATGCGCCACTCGGTCTTCATGCCCGATCCCTCAGCTTCCCGCGCCGGCCGGCGCGTCGTCGGGGTTGAAGTTGGCCTCGGTGCGGCGGGTCTCGAACGGCCTCGTGGTCTTCGCGTACGGGTCCTCGCCGATGGCCGTCAGCGCCTCCTGCGTGGACTTGCCGTCCCGCTTGGCCGCCAGGAACTGCTCGTACTTCTCCGGGGAGACGACCCGCAGCTCGAAGTTCATGAAGGCGTGGTAGCTGCCGCAGAGCTCCGCGCAGCGGCCGACGTAGGCGCCCTCGGCCTCCAGCTTCGAGACCTCGAAGACGTTGCGGATCTTGCCCGGCATGACGTCGCGCTTGAAGAGCAGCTCCGGCACCCAGAACGAGTGGATGACGTCGCGGCTGGTCTCCTCGAACCGGATGGACCGGTCGGTCGGCAGCACCAGGATCGGGATGACCTCGCTGGTGCCGAGCACGGAGGCGACGGTGTTGGCGTCCTGGCCCTGGCCGTCGCGGTAGTTGAACTGCCAGTTCCACTTGAACGCGACCACCTCGACGGTGACGTCGGGGTTCTTGGTCGTCCGCACCACGTCGGTCTGCACGACCGCCGTGTAGTAGAAGAGCACGGAGACGATCAGGATCGGCGCGATGGTGTAGAGGAACTCCATCGGCATGTTGTAACGGGTCTGCACCGGCAGCTCGTTGCCCCGCTTGCGGTAGCGCACGACGCACCAGAAGATCAGGCCCCACACGAAGACGCCGACCGCGAGCGCCGCGATGCACGAGGCGATCCACAGGTCGTACATCCGGTGCGACTCGGGGGTGATGCCACCCTGCGGCCAGCCGAAGCCGCCGAACGCCGCGCCGACGTCGCAGCCCGTGAGCAGGACCAGCAGCGCCGCTCCGCCGAGACCGAGCCCGGCGATCCGACCGGCACCACGTCCCCGGCGCCCACCGGCTCCTGGGGAAGCGCTGTGCCGTACGGCCGACGGCCGTACCTCCGAACTCCTTGCGACCACCTGGTCCTGCCTCCCTAGCGCGCCGCGGTGTCTCGTCCCTGCCCTCCGCCTGCGGAGCGACAGCACCAGCGGCAAAGGCGTCACCGACGGTCGCAGATTACTCGACCATGACGGGCTGGACCGTGTTGGGGTCGCTGTCGGCCCCCATCGGGGGGATCTTGGGCATACCGGCGCGATACGTTGGCGTGCGTGAGCGCATCCCCGGTCTACCTGGACGCGGCGACCGCCGCGCCGCTGCACCCGGTCGCCCGGCAGGCGCTGCTGGCCGCCCTCGACGACGGCTGGGCCGACCCCGGCCGGCTCTACGCGCAGGCACGCCGCGCCCGCCAACTCCTCGACGCCGCCCGCGAGGCCTGCGCGCAGACGCTCGGCGTCCGCGCCGACGAACTCTCCTTCACCCCCAGCGGTACGACGGCCGCGCATTCCGCCGTGCTGGGCGGCCTGGCCGGCCGGCGGCGGGTCGGTGCCGCCCTGGTGCACTCCGCGATCGAGCACTCGGCGGTGCTGCACGCCGCCGAGCAGCACGTCGCCGCGGGCGGCACGGCCACGTCCGTACCGGTGGACCGGCTGGGCCGGCTCGACCTGGACGGTTGGGCGGCGGCGGTCCGGGCGCCGGGGGTGGCGCTGGCCGCGCTGATCGCCGCCAGCCACGAGGTCGGCACGCTACAGCCGGTGACCGGGGCGGCGCGGGAGTGTGTCGAGGCCGGGGTGCCGCTGTACGTGGACGCCGCCCAGGTGGTGGGCCGGGCTCCGGTGCCGGCGGGCTGGTCGGTGCTGACCGCCAGCGCGCACAAGTGGGGCGGGCCGCCCGGGGTGGGGTTGCTGGTCGTGCGCAAGGGCACCCGCTGGGAGTCGCCCTGGCCGGCCGACGACCGGGAGGCGGGGCGTACGCCGGGAACGCTCAACCTGCCGGCGGTGGTGGCGGCGGCGGCGAGCCTGCGCGCGGCGGCGGCCGACGCCACCGCCGAGGCGGCCCGGCTGGCGCCGCTGGTGGCCCGGATCCGGGCCCGGGTGGCGGCGGAGGTGCCCGACGTGGAGGTGGTGGGTGATCCCGACCACCGCCTGCCGCACCTGGTGACCTTCTCCTGCCTCTACGTCGACGGCGAGGCCCTGCTGCACGCGCTCGACCGGCGCGGGTTCGCCGTCTCCTCGGGCTCCTCGTGCACGTCGTCGACGCTGCGGCCGTCGCACGTGCTGGAGGCGATGGGAGTGCTCTCGCACGGCAACGTACGGGTCTCGCTGCACCGGGAGACGACGGAGGCCGACGTCGAGAGGTTCCTCACCGAGTTGCCCGGCATCGTGGCGGACCTGCGCGCCGAGGCCGGGGTGGTGGGGCTGTGACGGCGCCGGCGGAGATCCTCGACTGCCGGGGGCAGCGCTGCCCGCTGCCGGTGATCGCGGTGGCCCGGCGGCTGCCCGAGCTGCCCGTCGGCACGGTGGTGCGGGTGCTCGCCGACGACCCGGCCGCGGCGGTGGACATCCCGGCCTGGTGCCGGATGCGCGGCCAGGAGTTCCTCGGCACTGTCACGGGCCCCGACGGCCCCGCCTTCGACGTCCGCCGCCACCACTGAACCGGGCGCCGGGGGTCCCGCCCACTCCCCCGGCAGCCCGGCGAACGCGACCAGCGGCGGTGTTACGGCACGAGGTGCGGGCGGACGTCCTCGGCGGCCACGTCGCCGTACGACTCGGCCAGGCGCTTGACGAACAGGTCGCGACGGACCTCGTACTCCTGCGTGCCGACGGTCTCCAGCACCAGCGTGGCGAGCAGGGAGCCGACCTGGGCGGCCCGCTCCAGCCCGAGCCCCCAGGAGAGCGCGGTGAAGAAGCCGGCCCGGAACCCGTCGCCGACGCCCGTCGGGTCGACCGCCCGGGTCTCCCGCGCGATCGGCACGTGGATCGGGTCGAAGTCCCGCCCGGCGATCTCCACGCCGTGCTTGCCCAGCGTCGTGACCCGGACCTTGACCCGATCGAGCAGCTGCGCGTCGGTCAGCCCGGCCTTGCTCTGCAGCAGCGACTTCTCGTAGTCGTTGGTCATCAGGTACTCGGCGCCCTCGATCAGCGCGACGACGTCCTCGCCCTCCATGCGGGCGAGCTGCTGGGACGGGTCGGCGGCGAACGGGTAGCCCCGGTCCCGGCACTCGGCGGAGTGCCGCAGCATCGCCTCCGGGTCGTTCGCGCCCACCAGGACCAGGTCCAGCCCGTCGAGGCGGCGGGCCACCGGCGCCAGCTCGATGTTGCGGGCCTCGCTCATCGCCCCGGCGTAGAACGAGGCGATCTGGCACATGTCGGTGTCCGTGGTGCAGACGAAACGGGCGGTGTGTGCCACCTCGCTGACGTGCACCGAGTCGCAGTCGACGCCGTGGCGCTCGAGCCAGGAGCGGTAGTCGGCGAAGTCCGCGCCGACCGCGCCGACCAGGACCGGGCGCATGCCGAGCTGTCCCATGCCGAAGGCGATGTTGGCCGCCACCCCGCCGCGGCGCAGCACCAGGTCGTCCACCAGGAAGGAGAGCGAGACCTTGTGCAGCTGGTCGGCGAGGAGCTGGTCGGCGAAGCGACCGGGGAAGCTCATCAGATGGTCGGTGGCGATCGAGCCGGTCACGGCGATCTTCATGTCAACCTCGGGGTCGGGAGCAGGGCGCCGGTCAGCCTACCGGCCCGGCCCTCTCAGGATGACCTGTCGGTCGGCCCCAAATCATCTTCCCGACAGCGCATCCCCGAGCGCGGAACGACGGCGGGGCCGCCCCGGAGGACGGCCCCGCCGTGGTCAGCGGAGGTCTGGCTCAGCTGAACGAGTCGCCGCAGGCGCAGGAGTTGCCCGCGTTGGGGTTGTCGATGGTGAAGCCCTGGGCGTCGATCCGGTCGGCGAAGTCGATGGTGGCGCCGGTCAGGTAGGGGGCGCTCATCCGGTCGACGACGACCTCGACACCGTCGTAGTCGGTGACGACGTCACCGTCGAGCGACCGCTCGTCGAAGAAGAGCTGGTACCGCAGGCCGGAGCAGCCACCCGGCTGCACGGCGACCCGGAGCCGCAGGTCGTCGCGGCCCTCCTGCTCGATCAGGGCCTTGACCTTCTGCGCCGCGACGTCGGTGAGGACGACGGACGTGGGGGCCTTGGCCTCGGTCGACTCGGTCTGCGCTGGCGTGGTCACGTGAAATCTCCCTGCGCGGTTGGGTCCGGACGCACTGGCCAACATCTCGTGTCGCCCAGCCATTCCCGGTGTGGTCCAGATCCGATGGTACGCCGCCGCGGCCGGTCCCACCCGTTCGGCGTGACCTGGGCCGCCGCCCAGCGCGGGGTGCGCGGGGGCGGGTCAGCGGCTCCACTGCCGGGCCAGCCGGGTGCCGAGCGCCCGCAGCCCCTCGGCCGGGCGCTCCATCGCGGCGGCCAGCCCGCCGTGTTCCTCGCCCCCGAAGTGCTCCACCAGGCTGTAGGCGTCGGTCACCCCGGCCGCCCCGGCCTCCCGCCGGCCGGTGCTCACCTGGCCGGCGAGCACCACGCAGGGCACGCCCCGGTCCCGGGCGGCGCCGGCGACCCCGGCCACCACCTTGCCGCGCAGCGACTGGTGGTCGAACGAGCCCTCCCCCGTGATCACCAGGTCGACCTCGTCGAGCGTGTCGTCCAGCCCGATCGCCCGGGTCACCAGGCCGATGCCGGACTCGCAGTGCCCGCCCAGCGCCAGGACGGCCGCGCCCAGCCCGCCGGCCGCGCCGCCGCCGGGCAGCGCGCCCAGCCGTTCCGGGCAGCCGGGCAGGTCCCGCTCCAGCACGGCGGCGAAGCGCTCCAGCGCGGTGTCGAGCAGCAGCACGTCGGCCCGGTCGGCGCCCTTCTGCGGGCCGAACACGTTGCTGGCGCCGTGCAGCCCGAGCAGCGGGTTGTCCACGTCGGTGGCGGCCACCAGGCGGGCGTCGCGCAGCCGGGGCGCGCCGTCGAGGGCGTCCACCGCGCCGAGCGCGCCGCCGCCGTACGGCAGCGCCTGGCCGGCGGCGTCCAGCGGGGTCACGCCGAGCGCGGTGAGCATGCCCGCGCCGCCGTCGTTGGTGCCGGAGCCGCCCAGCCCGATCACCACCGTCCGGGCGCCGGCCTCCACGGCGGCGGCGACCAGCACTCCCAGCCCGTACGAGGAGGTGACCTTCGGGTCCCGCTCGGCGCGGTCGAGCAGGTGCAGCCCGCACGCCTGGGCGCTCTCCAGCCAGGCGGTCGCCCCGCCGTCGGTGAGCAGGATCTCACCGGTCGCCGGGCGGCCGAGCGGGTCGACGGTCGGCACCGGGACCCGGCGCCCGCCGAGGGCGTCGGCGAGGACGTCGAGGAAGCCCGGCCCACCGTCTGACAGGGGCCGGACGAGCAGGTCGTCGCCGGGCGCGACCTCCCGCCAGCCGGTGGCCACGGCATCGGCGACCTGCGGGGCCGGCAGGGTGCCGGCGAACTTGTCCGGACAGAGCAGCACGCGCATGCCGAGCAGTGTGGCAGCACACACCGGTGCGGGCTGCGGTGCGGCCGCACTGTGGGACCATGGGGCACGTGACTTCGACCTGGGTGGAACCCTCCAACACCGCGACGGCACTGCTGCTGCTCGGCCGGGGCAGCGACCCCGCCACGGAGCGCGGCGTCGAGTGTCCTGGCGACCTGCCGGCGCCCAGCGACCCGGACCTGGTGGCCCGGGCGACGGCGGCGAAGGCGGAACTGGGCAGCAAGGTCTTCGTGCTGGGGCACCACTACCAGCGCGACGAGGTGATCCAGTTCGCCGACGTGACCGGCGACTCGTTCAAGCTGGCCCGCGAGGCGGCGGCCCGGCCCGACGCGGAGTACATCGTCTTCTGCGGTGTGCACTTCATGGCCGAGAGCGCCGACATCCTCACCTCGGACGCGCAGAAGGTCATCCTGCCCGACCTGGCCGCCGGCTGCTCGATGGCGGACATGGCGGTGCTGTCGCAGGTCGAGACCGCCTGGGACGTGCTCACCGAGCTGGGCATCGCGGCGGAGACCGTCCCGGTGACGTACATGAACTCCTCGGCGGACATCAAGGGCTTCGTCGGTCGCAACGGCGGCGTGGTCTGCACCTCGTCGAACGCGAAGCGGGCGCTGGAGTGGGCGTACCAGCAGGGGTCGAAGGTCTTCTTCTTCCCCGACCAGCACCTGGGCCGCAACACGGCGGTGCTGGAGATGGGCTTCTCGCTCGACGACTGCGTGCTCTACGACCCGCACAAGCCGAACGGCGGGCTCACCCCGGAGCAACTGCGCGACGCGCGGATGATCCTGTGGCGCGGGCACTGCTCGGTGCACGGCCGCTTCACCCTCGACAGCGTCAACGACGTGCGGGAGCGGGTGCCGGGGGTGAACGTGCTGGTCCACCCCGAGTGCCGGCACGAGGTGGTTACCGCCGCCGACTTCGTCGGTTCTACGGAATACATCATCAAGGCCATCGAGGCGGCCCCGGCCGGCTCGGCCTGGGCGGTCGGCACCGAGCTGAACCTGGTCCGCCGGCTCGCGCTGGCCCACCCGGACAAGCAGATCATGTTCCTGGACAAGGCCGTGTGCTACTGCTCGACCATGAACCGGATCGACCTGCCCCACCTCGTCTGGGCGTTGGAGGAGCTGGTGGCCGGTCGCCTGGTCAACCAGATCACCGTCGACCCGGACACCGCGCACCACGCCCGGGTGGCGCTGGACCAGATGCTCGCGCTGCCCGGGGCCGACACCCCGCCGCCGGCAGCGAGCTGATCACACTCCGTAGTGACTCTGGCACAGAATAGGGTCGGATCACCGATTAGTACCCTCAGGGGCGATGTGCCCGGGTCCATGATCGTCACCGAGGGCTATGCTGCCGGTGCGACAACTCACGCGGGCCGTTTCGACATGGCCGCATCCCGGGTAGCGATGACCATCGTGAGCCCGACCATCAACACGGCAGCACCTGACGCGCTGGAGGTTGCGTTGACCGACGACGTCCTGGTCGTACACGGAGGTACTCCGCTCGAAGGGCGGATCCGCGTGCGCGGCGCGAAGAACCTGGTTTCGAAGGCGATGGTCGCCGCGCTGCTGGGTGACAGCCCGAGCCGACTGTTCGACGTGCCGAAGATCCGCGACGTCGAGGTGGTCCGTGGCCTGCTCGGCCTGCACGGGGTCAAGGTCACCGACGGCGAGGAGGACGGCGAGCTCGTCTTCGACCCGGCGAACGTGGAGAGCGCCAGCACGGACCAGATCAACGTGCACGCGGGCTCCAGCCGGATCCCGATCCTGTTCTGCGGGCCGCTGCTGCACCGCCTCGGCCACGCGTTCATCCCCGACCTGGGCGGCTGCCACATCGGGCCGCGCCCGATCGACTTCCACCTCCAGGCGCTGCGGGAGTTCGGTGCGACGGTCGAGAAGACCCCGGAGGGGCTGCACCTGTCGGCGCCGAACGGGCTGCACGGCACCAAGTTCGCCCTGCCGTACCCGAGCGTCGGCGCGACCGAGCAGGTGCTGCTGACGGCCGTCATGGCCGAGGGCGTCACCGAGCTGCGCAACGCGGCGGTGGAGCCGGAGATCATCGACCTGATCTGCATCCTGCAGAAGATGGGCGCGATCATCAAGGTGCACACCGACCGGGTGATCGAGATCCAGGGTGTGCCGAAGCTGCACGGCTACACGCACCGGCCGATCCCGGACCGGATCGAGGCGGCGAGCTGGGCGGCGGCGGCGCTGGCCACCCGTGGCCACGTCGAGGTGCTCGGCGCGCAGCAGGCCGACATGATGACCTTCCTGAACATCTTCCGCTCCGTCGGCGGCGAGTACGAGGTCACCGACGCCCGGCCGCCGAAGCTGGGCGACCCGGGCCAGGAGGGCGGGATCCGGTTCTGGCACCCGGGCGGCGAGCTGCGGTCGGTGGCCCTGGAGACCGACGTGCACCCGGGCTTCATGACCGACTGGCAGCAGCCCCTGGTGGTGGCGCTGACCCAGGCCCGGGGCCTGTCGATCGTCCACGAGACCGTCTACGAGCAGCGGCTGGGCTACACCGAGGCGCTCAACTCGATGGGCGCCAACATCCAGGTCTACCGGGACTGCCTGGGCGGCACCCCGTGCCGCTTCGGCCGGCGCAACTTCAAGCACTCCGCGGTGATCGCGGGGCCGAGCAAGCTGCACGCCGCCGACCTGGTCATCCCCGACCTGCGGGCCGGTTTCAGCCACCTGATCGCCGCGCTGGCCGCGGAGGGTACCTCCCGGGTCTACGGCGTGGACCTGATCAACCGGGGCTACGAGGACTTCGAGGCGAAGCTGGCCGACCTGGGCGCGCACGTCGAGCGTCCGTAACGTCGACCACTCCCGTCCGCGCCCGGTGCACCGCGATGTGCACCGGGCGCCGTCGTTTGGCTACCCTTTCCGCGTGCCGTCGCTGTTTCGCCGCAAGTCCTCCGACCTCGTCGACGAGGCCGTCACTCCGGTGACCCCCGACGAGGAGTCCACGCCCGCCCAGCCCCGGGGCTACACCCCGAGCAAGAAGGAGCTGGGCAAGGCCACCCCGAAGCGGCCGACGGCCGGTCGCCGGCCGGCCGCGGCCAGCAAGCCGTTGACCAAGGAGGAGCAGCGGGAGCGCAAGCGCCAGCTGCGCGCCGAGGCGGCGGCGGAGTTCCGCCGCGAGGGCGGCCCCCGCGACCGCGGCCCGGAGCGGCTGCTGGCCCGCAACGTGGTCGACTCCCGGCGTACGGTCGGCACCTGGTTCTTCGGTGGGGCGCTGATCGTGCTGATCGGCTCGAACGCCGCGATGCCCCCGGTCGTCCGCCTGGTCTCCAACATCCTCTGGGGCGCGCTCGCCCTGGGCGTGGTGGTCGACTCGGTCCTGATCTCGCGCAAGATCCGCAAGCTGGTGCGGGAGCGTTTCCCGAACACCGGGCAGCGGATGGGCTCGCTCTACCTCTACGCGATCATGCGGTCGATCACGTTCCGCCGGATGCGCGCCCCCGAGCCCCAGGTGAACATCGGCGACCCGGTCTGAACCCGTCGCCGTCGACGGGACCAGCCTTCCGGTCTACGGCACCCCGAGCACACGGAGCAGGGCGGTCGTGGCGGCGGCGGCGAGCACCACCAGCACGAACGGCACCCGCCGCCAGGCCAGCAGGACGCCGACCAGCACCCCGGCCGGCCGGGCCCAGCCGGCGAACCGGCCGGCCTCGGTCAGCGCCGCCGTGGCCCCGAGCGCCGCCAGCAGGGCGGCGGCGCCGACCGGCAGCAGCCGCCGGGCCCACTCCGGCAGGTCGAGCCGGTCGCGCAGCAGCACCCCGGCGACCCGGAAGCCGTACGTCCCGGCGGCCAGCGCCACGATCACCGCGATCAGCACGGCCCCTCCCCCGCCCGGCCGGCCGGCACGGACCCGGGCCGCGGCGACGTCGCGCCCGCCGCGGGGGCCGGCTCCCCGCCGCGTCGCCTGTCGCGGCGCGCCGCCGTCACGGCCAGCACGGCCGGGCCGGCGAGCGCCAGCAGCACCGGCAGCCCGGCGGGCAGCAGCGGGGTGGCCAGCACCGCCAGCGCGGCGCCGGCCAGCGCCGCCCGACGGGTGTCCCGGTCGCGCAGGGTCGGCAGCAGGAGCGCGACGAGTCCGGCCGGGAAGGCCGCGTCCAGGCCGAACGCGGCCGGGTCGCCGACCACTCCGCCGGCCAGCACGCCGAGCACCGTGCCCGCGTTCCAGGCCACGAAGAGCAGGGTGCCGGCGAGCCAGAACGCCCGCCTCCGCGCGGCCCCGGCGGGCCGGGCCAGCGCGAAGGCGGCCGTCTCGTCGGTGAGCAGATGGCTGCCGAGCAGCCGGTGCCGCAGCGGGCGGCCGACGCTGTCGCCCAGCGCCAGCCCGAAGGGCAGGTGCCGGGCGTTGAGCAGCAGGCCGGCGAGGACCGCGGCCAGCGGGCTGCCGGCGGCCACCAGCCCGACCGCCATGAACTGGGCGCCGCCGGCGTACACGAGCACGGACATGACCACGGCCGCCCAGCCCGGCAGGCCCGCGGCCACGGCCACCGCGCCGAACGAGGCGCCGACCGCGACCATCGCGGCCCCCAGGGCGGCGACGTCGCGGAGGGCCGCGCGCGTAACCGTTCGCTGTATCGTACGCATCGCCCACCATGATGAACGCAACGTCGCCCGTTCGTCAAAGCGAACAAAAACGATGATGGAGTGAACATGTCGGCCGAACCGGCTCCCCCGCTGGCCACCATCGCCGCCGCGCTGCGCCGCGAGCGCGACCGGGTCGGCATCTCGCTCACCGAGCTGGCCCGCCGGGCCGGCATCGCCAAGTCCACCCTCTCCCAGCTGGAATCCGGCGTCGGCAACCCGAGCGTCGAGACGCTCTGGGCGCTCGGGGTGGCGCTCGGGGTGCCCTTCAGCCGGCTGGTCGAGCCGCCGACGGCCACCATCCGGGTGGTCCGGGCCGGCGACGGTCCCCGGATCCGCTCGGAACACGCCGACTTCACCGGCACCCTGCTGGCCGCCGGCTCCGCCCACGCCCGGCGCGACATCTACCTGATCGAGCTGGAGCCGGGCGCGGTACGCACGGCCGACCCGCACACCCCGCGCAGCGTCGAGCACGTCGTGGTGGGCGGGGGGCGGCTACGCGTGGGGCCGGGATCGGACCTGGTGGAGCTGGGCCCGGGCGACTACGCGACGTTTCCCGGCGACATGCCGCACCGCTACGAGGCGCTGGCCCCGGGCACCTTCGCCATGCTGGTGATGGAGCACCCCTGATCCCCGCCCGCGCCAGCCGTGCCCGACGGCGGACGGAGGCGGCGCGGACGGCGGCCGGGGTCAGCGGCTGCGGTAGAGCCGGGCCACCACGTCCTCGATGTCCGGCTCGACGATCGAGACGTCTCGCAGCGCGCCCAGCGCGGCCAGGGCCGCCACCACGTCGGCCACCCCCGCCGACTCCAGCGCGAAGACCAGCCGGTGCCCGTCGGCCTCCTGCCGGTGCAGCGGCGCGCCGGGCAGCACCGGCGGCGCGGGCAGCGGGGCGTCCAGGTCGGCGACGAGCAGGCGGCGCGACCCGTACCGCTCGTGCAGCGCGGCGATCGACCCGTCGTGCACCACTCGCCCGTGGTCGACCACCACCAGGCGCCGGCAGAGCCGCTCGATGTCGGCCAGGTCGTGCGTGGTGAGCACCAGCGTCGTGTCCCCGGCGCGGCCCAGCTCGCCGAGGAAGCCGCGGACCGCCTGCTTGCTGACCACGTCGAGGCCGATGGTGGGCTCGTCGAGGAAGAGCACCTCGGGGCCGTGCAGCAGGGCGGCGGTCAGCTCGCCGCGCATGCGTTGCCCGAGGGAGAGCTGCCGGACGGGGGTGTCCAGGAAGGGATCCAGGTCGAGCAGGATCCGGCAGCGGCGCAGCCGGGCGGCGTGCGCGTCGGCCGGCACCCGGTAGACGTGCCGCAGCAGCGCGAACGAGTCCCGCAGCGGCAGGTCCCACCAGAGCTGCGAGCGCTGGCCGAAGACCACGCCGACGCGCAGCGCGAGTCGGGTCCGCTGGGCCACCGGGCGCAGCCCGCACACGCGTACCTCGCCGGCCGAGGGCGTCAGCACGCCGGTGAACATCTTGAGCGTCGTCGACTTGCCGGCACCGTTGGGCCCGATGTAGCCGAGCATCTCGCCGCGGGGCACCCGCAGGTCGATCCCGTCGACGGCGGTGACCCGCCGCTTCTCCCGCCGCAGCCGGCCGGCCCGCACCCGGACGGTGAACTCCTTGCGCAGCCCGTCGGCCACGATCACGTCGTCGCTCATGACCCCGTACTCCGGTAGTGGCGGATCCCGGTGCGCCAGGCCGCCGCCGCCCCGGCGGCCGCGACCAGCGCGACGGCCGGCGCGGCCCAGCCGGCCCACGC
Organism: Micromonospora sp. URMC 107; assembly: GCF_051386315.1. NCBI lineage: Bacteria > Bacillati > Actinomycetota > Actinomycetes > Micromonosporales > Micromonosporaceae > Micromonospora > Micromonospora sp. URMC 107. The sequence goes on along the minus strand of NZ_JBPQTK010000017.1, from coordinate 4,025 downwards.
CGGCAGGCCGAGCGGGTCGGCGCGGCCGAGCAGCGTCAGCGCCGGGTGGTAACTGACGAAGGCGAAGCCCAGGCCGTACGCGAACAGCGCGCGGAACCAGCTACCGAAGACGGTGACCGGGTACGAGGTGAAGTCCCGGCCGCCGTAGGTGACCGAGTTGGCCAGTTGGCCGGAGTCGACCCACCAGAACGAGACGGTGGCGGTGGCCACGAAGACCGACCCGAAGAAGACCACGCCGGCCAGTGGGGCGAGGACCACCAGCAGCGCCCGCGCCGGGGTCCACTCGACACCGGCCGAGCCGACGGCGACGACCAGCACGGCTAGCCCGAAGACCACGCGCGACACCTTGCGCAGCGGCAGGTCCATCAGCAGCAGCTGGGGCAGGGCGCCGAGCGGGCGGACCAGCACGGCGTCGAAGAGCCCGGTGCGCACGTACCCGGGCAGCCGCTCGATGTTGCCCACCAGCAGGTCGGCGACGGCGAAGGCGCAGGCCGAGAGGCCGACGATCACCAGCGTCTCGCGCAGCGTGAAGCCGCCCAGCTCCCGGGTGACCCCGAAGATCACCAGCACGGTGAGCACGTCGAGGACGGTGGACCCGACGTTGCCGACCAGGTCGATCGCGAACGAGGTCCGGTACGCCGTCTGCGCCCGGGCCTGCGCGCCGAGCAGCGCCCGGTACGCCGCCAGCGCCCCGCCCGACGCGTCAGCCACCCTGCACCACCAGGCGGCGCTCGGCGCGGCGCTGCACCAGCCGGCAGGCGGCCAGGATCAGCGCCGCCCAGGCGAGCTGGAGGCCGACCAGCCCGATCTGGACACCGGTCGGGTCGCGCTCGACCAGCACGTCGAGCGGGGTCTGCAACAGGCTCGGGAAGGGGGTGCCCAGCCACAGGACGAGCTGGAGCCACTCCGGCAGGAAGCGTAGCGGGAAGTTGAGCCCGGCGAGCACGCCCGAGGCGAGGGTCCAGAGGATCAACGGCCCCCGGACGTCCTGCAACCAGTACGCGGTCGCGTTGACCAGGAACCGGCAGCCGAAGCAGAGGACCACGGCGGCGACGACGGAGACCACGAAGATCGGCAGGGTGGACCAGCGGCGGGGCACGTGGACCTCGAAGAAGAGCGGCCCGACCAGCACCGGCGGCAGGAACCGGACCAGCGCGGCGTGGCCGGCTCGGCCCAGGTCGGCGGCGAGATGGCTGGTCACGGGGTGCACGGGCCGGAGCAGGTCGCTGGCGACGTCGCCGGTGCGGATCCGGTCGGCCAGCTCGGTCCAGCCCCAGAGGAGGACGACCGCCAGCAGGCCCTGGCCCACCCAGACGAAGGTGGCGAGCTGCCCCCGGTCGTACCCGCCCACCGTGCCGGCCGCGCCGGCCACCGCGAGCAGGACGTAGCACCGCAGGAAGCCGAAGACCGTGTTGGTCACGACGCCCGCCACGGACGCCTGCCGGTACGTGGCGTAACGTCGAAAGCCTGATCCGGTTATAGCCTTAAATGTCCGGAACCATAGGATAACGTTTGGGGCGGTGGGCGGTGCCACAGTGGCGGTGACCGAGCCCACGCCGCTACCCTCCATCCGCAGCCAAGCCGTACCGGAGGGGGCGACTCTACCGGCACGTGGAGCGCCCAGCGCGACAATTTTGCAACGAGGTGACATCGCCGTGAGCGAGCGGACGCGGGCCGGGCACCGGGGCGCCGCCGTGAGCGGACGGACGCCAGCCGGGCACCCGGGCGCGCGCACGCGCGGACGGCACCCCGCGGGCGTCGCGCCTACCCTCCGTGGCGATGGGTCGACCGGATGAGCCGCTACGCCGACCACTGGCACGACTCCGCCGAGCCGGCCTGGATGATCGAGCCGACCACCGAGTGGCACCCGCAGTTCCCGGGCCAGCGCTACGCGGGCGACAACGGCGTCGGACACGCGCCGCCCGCGCCCCGCAGCCGCTCGGCCGTCGGCCGGGCCGAGGTGCCCCCGCTCGCGCCGACCCGGCCGGACGGGACCTACATCGGCCGGTCGTGGGACGACCTGCCCGACGGGCGGCCCGGTTGGCAGGACGCCTGGAACGGCCGGCCGGACGGCCCCGACCCGCGACGGCACGGCGACGAGTCGTACCGCCACCCGCCGGCCGATCCGCGCCGGCAGGACGACCGACAGTGGCCGCCCCGGCAGGAGCCGCCACACCGCAACGACCGGGGCGGATTCGACGCCCCCGGCCGGCCCGTCGACTCCCCCCGACAGCGCGACCACGCCGGGCCCGACCGCTACGACACCCGCACGCCCCGGTACGAGCCGGCCGGGCGGGACCGCCCCGTCTCCCCCGCCGGCAGGTCGGAGCCGGGCTGGCTCCCGGAGCCCGACGAGGACGCGCCGCCCCGCCGCTCGCCCGCGTACGAGCACCCGAACGCCGGCTACGACCATCGACCGGACCCGGGCCACGACCCCCGGGCCGAGCGCGGCCACGACCGTCCCGCAGCGTCCGAACCGGACCGCCGGACCGAGCGCGGCCACGACCGTTTGGCGACGTCCGGACCCGACCGTCGACCGGAATCCGTGGACGACCGCCAGGCGGGCGGGGACGGGCGCCGGCCCCGCTACCAGTACGGCGCCCCGGCCCCGGAGCCCCGCCCCTCCGACGGGCAGCGGGAGCGCCCCTCCGACGGCCACTGGGAACGCCCCTCGGGTGCCCAGTGGGAGCGTTCGTCCGCCCCGAAGTGGGAGCGCTCCGCCGACCCGCGGTGGGAGCGTGGGCCCGGCGACCAGCAGCGGGAGCGCGGGCCCGGTGACCCGCAGTGGGAGCGTGGCCCCGGCGGGCGGGGCCGCGAGCCCGGCGTACCCGCCGACGGCTGGCCGCGCCCCGAGCGGGCCCCCGCCGGGCAGCAGCCGCGCCCCGACGGGCAACGGCGGCAGCCGGAGCCGGACGAGCACCGGCGGGCGCACGAGGCGGCGCGTGCCGAGACGTACCCCGAGCGGGGTCCGCACGGGACCGCCCGGCCGGACGCCCATCGGGAGGCCGAGGCGTACCGAGGAGGGCACCCGCGGCAGGACGGCGGCCTGCCCTGGCCACCGCCCGGCCCCGTGCGGCCCGGTCCCGACCGGGACGCGGCGCGACGCGCCGGGATCCACCCCGAGCACCGGCGACCGGACGACCGCCCCCGCCCCGAAGACGCCGCGATTCCGCCGCTCCCGCCCGGGTACGACCACCGGCGGCCCTCCCCGACCTACGGTGCCCCGACCTCCGGGCCGGCGGCCCCCGGACCGGCGGGCTTCCGGACCCCGGCCGGGGACGTCCCGGTCCCGGGCCGACCCGTCTCCCCCGCGCCGGCCCGCGACCTGCCGGGTGCCGACCGGCCCGACCCGACCGCGCCGGTACACGGCCGGCCGGTGTCGCCAGCCGGTCCCCCGGCCGTGCCTGTCTCGCCCGCCGGCCCGCTCACCGGACCCGTGTCACCCGCCGGCCCCCTCGCCGGTCGGACGCCGCCGGCGGGCCCCGTCCCGGCCCCGGTGTCGCCGGCGGGCCCCGTCCCGGCCCCGGTGTCGCCGGCAGGTCCCGTCCCGACCCCGATCTCACCGGCAGGGCCGGCGGCCAACCGCCCGGTGTCGCCAGCGGGCCCGGCAGACCAGGTGGCCGGCCGGCCGATGCCACCGGCGGACCCGGTCGTCGGCCGCCCGATCCCGCCAGCCGGCCCGGCAGACCAGGCGGTCGGCCGCCCCATGTCGGCTCCCGAGCGCACGGCCGCCCCGGCGCATCCGGGCACCGGCCACCCGGTGTCGAGCGCGAGCCCGGCCGCCGCCCGCCCGGCGGGCCCGGTGGCTGGTGCACCGGTGTCGCCTGCGGGCCCCCCAGCCGGGCGGCCGGGATCACCGGGGCCGGGCACCGACCGGCCTGGCTCCCCCGCCCCTGTCACGGGTCGCCCTGGCGTGCCGAACCCGGTCCCGCCAGCTCCCGTTTCCGGCGTACTCGCACCCCCGCCGGGACCGGTCCAGGAACCACCGGCCACCAGCCCCCGACCTGCCCCCGGGGAGCCGTTCC
>NZ_JBPQTK010000016.1:0-71940 GCF_051386315.1 Micromonospora sp. URMC 107 | reverse complement strand
CACCTGGCTAACCCCCTGACCCCCGCCCCCCGCCTCCGCGTCGATCATGGAGTTGTGGTGGGCGGTATGGGATGGTCTGCGGATTTTGTGGGGCACCACGACTGCATGATCGACGCGGAGATGGCCGGCGGGGGGAGTGGCTAGGATCCGGGGGTGGATCCGCTGACCGGGCTGTTGGACGGGCCCCGGGCCCGGGGCGCCTTCCTGCTCCGGTCGGTGCTGGACCCGCCCTTCGCGCTGCGCGTCGAGGACCGCGCCCCGCTGACCGTGGTGGCCCTGGTCCGTGGCGCGGCGTGGATCGTCCCCGACGACGGCGGGCCGGTCACGCTCGGGCCGGGCGACGTGGCGGTGCTGCGCGGGCCGGACGGCTACCTCGTGGCCGACGACCCGGCCACCCCGCCGCAGGTGGTCGTCCACCCCGGGCAGCGGTGCACCACGCTGTGGGGCGAGCCCCTGGCCGAGGCGCTGACGCTGGGCGTACGCACCTGGGGCACGGGCACGGGCACGGGCGGCTCCACGGTGCTGCTGACCGGCACCTACCAGCTGCCCGGCGAGCTGAGCCGGCGGCTGCTGACCGCCCTGCCGCCCCTGCTGGTGGTCGGCGGCGAGGAGTGGCGCAGCCCGCTGGTGTCCCTGCTCGCCGACGAGGTCACCCGGGACGCACCCGGGCAGGAGGCCGTCCTCGACCGGCTGCTCGACCTGGTGCTGATCGCCGCGCTGCGGACGTTTTTCGCCCGCCCCGACGCCGCGCCCGCCTGGTACGTCGCCGCCGCCGACCCGGTCGTCGGCCCGGCGCTGCGGCTGCTCCAGAACGACCCGGCCCGTTCCTGGACGGTCGCCTCCCTCGCCGCCGAGGTCGGGCTCTCCCGGGCGGCGCTGGCCCGGCGCTTCACCGAGCTGGTCGGCGAGCCGCCGATGACGTTCCTCACCGGGTGGCGGCTGGCGCTCGCCGCCGACCTGCTCCGCGAGCCCGACGCCACCCTGGGCGCGGTCGCCCGCAAGGTCGGCTACGGCAGCCCCTTCGCGCTGAGCAGCGCCTTCCGCCGGGTCCACGGCGTCAGCCCCCGCGACCACCGCCTCGCCCGCTGACCGGCCCGCGGATCGCCCGCCGACCGCGCGGACGGGTCGCCGTGACCGCCCGGACGGATCGCCCGCCGACTGCCACGGACGGGTCGCCGTGACCGCCAGGGACGGGGTCGGGTGGGTCAGTGACGGCGGGCGGGTCCCGCGCGGCGACGGCGTCCGCTGAGGTGCGGGTCGGGTCACGTCGATGGACGGTTCGGGCGTGACCGGTTGGGGAAAGTGTCCCCGGCGGGACGATGAGGGGCAGGGTACGGCGGCTGCCTGCGACCCGGAGACCAGCTCGGGGACAGGGGGGCCGGACGTGGAATCGGAGCAGCACGTCGCAGCGGCGGACGCCGGGGCGTCCGCCGACGCCCTCTTCGCCGGTGACGACCCGACCAGCGCCGCGCACCGGGCCACCGACTGGGCGGCCACCCCCCTGGGGCCGGTGGAGACCTGGCCGCCGGAGCTGTGCGCGGCGGTGCGCACGGTGCTGCCGTCGAAGATCCCGATGCTGCTGTGGTGGGGCACCGAGCTGGTGCAGATCTTCAACCACGCGTACACCCCGGTCCTCGGCGACAAGTACCCGGCCGCGATCGGCCAGCCGGGCGCGGAGTGCTGGGCCGAGGTCTGGACCGAGCTGGGCCCGCTGACCGACCAGGTGCTCGCCGGCGACGGCTCCACCTACGCGGAGAACCAGCTGCTCCTGCTCGACCGGCACGGCTACCTCGAGGAGACGTACTGGACCTTCTCCTACAGCCCGGTGCGCGCCGGGCACGGCCGGATCCCCGGCATCTTCGTGGCCACCACGGACGTCACCGCCCGGGTGCTGGGTGACCGGCGCCTGGAGACGCTGCGCGAGCTGGGCTCGGTCTCCATCGCGGCCGCGGACACCACCCGCGACGCCGTCCGGGCGTCGGCCCGGGTCCTCACCGGCAGCCCGGCCGACCTGCCCGCCGCGATGATCTACCTGCGCGCCGAGGGCGTGCCGCCGGAGAGCGACCCGGCCGGCCCCGCACCGGGCGGCAGCCCGTGGTCCGACGCGGACGACCTCGTCCTGGCCGCCTCGGTCGGCGTGGCCGACGACGCCGCCGCGGGCCCCGGCTGGCTGGCGCAGATCGACGAGGTCGCCCGCACCGGTCGCCCGGCGCGGGTACGGGGAGCGACCCTGCCCGGCGACCCCCGCGCCCGGGCCGGGGCCGTCGCCGGGGTGCCGGTGGACGAGGTGGTGGTGCTGCCCCTGCTGGCCACCGGGCACGCCCGCCCGGCCGGCGTGCTGGTCGCCGGCATCAGCCCCTTCCGGGAGCTGGACCAGGCGTACCGGGGCTTCCTCGACCTGGTCGCCAACCGGGTCTCGACGGCGCTGGGCGACGTGCTGGCGTACGAGGCGCAGCGCCGCCGCGCCGCCGCGCTGGCCGAGCTGGACGCCGCGAAGACGGAGTTCTTCACCGACGTCAGCCACGAGCTGCGCACCCCGCTGACGCTGATCGCCGGGCCGGTGCGGGAGAGCCTCGCCGACCGGCGGGAGCCGCTCCCGCCGGGCCAGCGCGAACGCCTGGAGCTGGTGCACCGCAACACCGGCCGGCTGCGCAAGCTCGTCAACGACATGCTCGACTTCGCCCGTCTGGAGAGCGGCCGGCTGGACGCGGAGCGGGCGGAGACCGACCTTCCGGCGCTCACCGCCGGGGTCGCGGAGTCGTTCGCGTACGCCATGCGCCAGGCGGGGCTGAGCTACCGGGTCGAGGTCGAGGCCCTGCCGCGCACCGCGTACGTGGACCGCGACATGTGGGAGAAGGTGGTGGTCAACCTGCTCTCCAACGCCCTGAAGTACACCCTGTCCGGGGCGGTGCGGCTGCGGCTGCGGGGCGACGACGAGCGCGTCACGCTGACCGTCGACGACACCGGCGTCGGCGTCCCCGCCGACCAGCAGCCGCTGCTGTTCCGCCGCTTCCACCGGGTGAAGGGTGCCGCCGGGCGGTCGCAGGAGGGCACCGGCATCGGGCTGGCGCTCGTGCAGGAGATGGTCCAGCTGCACGGTGGTGAGGTCAGCGTGCGCTCGGTCGAGGGCGAGGGCTCGACATTCACCGTCCGGCTGCCGTACGGCCGGGCCACCGCCGCGACCACGGCGCCCCACGAGCCGGCCCACGAGGCGTACGTCGCCGAGGCCCTGCACTGGCTCCCGGCGGCCGTGCCCGCCCCCGCGGACCGGACCGACGGCGACGCCCGGGACGCCGCGACGGTGCTGGTGGTGGACGACAACGCCGACCTGCGCGCGTTCCTGGCGAGCCTGCTCGCACCCCGCTACCGGGTGGTCGTCGCGGCCGACGGCCAGGAGGCGCTCGACCGGATCGCCGAGCGGGTGCCGGACCTGGTGCTGACCGACGTGATGATGCCCCGCCTGGACGGCTTCGGGCTGGTCCGGGCGCTGCGCGCCGACCGGCGTACGGCCGGGCTGCCGATCATCGTGCTGTCCGCCCGCGCCGGTGAGGAGGCGGCGGTGGAGGGGCTCCGGACCGGGGCCGACGACTACCTGGCCAAGCCGTTCTCCGCCGAGGAGCTGTTGGCCCGGGTGGGCGCGCACCTGGAGCTGGCCCGGTTGCGCAACGAGGAGGTGACCTGGCGGGCGGCGCTCATTGAGTCGTTGCAGGACGCGTTCGCCGTCGTCGACGCCGACGGCGCCCTGGTCGAGGCGAACGAGGCGTTCTGCCACCTGGTCGGCACCGCCCGGCTGGCGGCGCCGGTCGCGCCGCCGCACCCCTGGTGGCCGGAGGCCGACGCCGCGCCCGCCGACCGACGCCTGCTGATCGACGTGCTGCGCACCGCGCGGGGCTCCGACCGGGGGCGGGTCACCCTGCCGCTGCGGCACGCCGACGGGCAGCGGATCTGGGCCGAGGCGGTCTACAACTCGCTGCGGGAGCCGCGTACCGGCCGCCGCCTCTACGTCGCCACGCTGCGCGACGTGACCGCCGAGGTCCGGGCCGCCGCGCGGCAGTCCGCCCTGGCCGCGCTCTCCGGTCGGCTCGCCCGCGCCACCGACGTGGCCGAGGTGCTCGACGCCGGCCTGTCCGAGCTCTGCACCCTGCTGGACGGCACCCGCGGCCTGGCGGTCTGCGCCGACGCCGCCGGCACGCCGCTGGTGGTGACCCAGGGCCTGACGCTGACCGCGCAGGTGCAGCGGGCGCTCGACGGGCTGGCCGCGGAGGGCGAGCCGCAACTGGTCCTCGACGACGCGGGCCGGGTGACCGCGGTCGGGGCACGCGTCGAGCCGGGCGGGGCAGCCAGCGGGGTGTGGCTGGAGCTGGATCCGCCCCGGTCGGTGCCGACGGTGGACCGGCCGCTGGTGCGGCAGCTCTGCGCGGCGCTGGCCCAGGCGCTGGTCCGCGCGCGGGCCTTCGAGACCCAGCGCACGGTGGCCCTGGCCATGCAGCGGGCGATGCTCGGCCCGGTCGACCTGCCGGCCGGCTTCGCGACCCGCTACCAGCCGGCGGTGGCGCCGCTGGAGGTGGGCGGCGACTGGTACGACGTGGTCCAACTCTCCGGCGACCTCGTCGGCGTGGTGGTGGGCGACGTGGTGGGGCGGGGCCTGCGCGCCGCCACCGTCATGGGTCAGCTGCGCAGCGCCTCGCGCGCCCTGCTCCTGCAGGCCAAGAGCCCCGCCGAGGTGCTCTCCGCGCTGGACGACTTCGCCCGCATGGTGCCGGGCGGGGCCTGCACCACCGTCTTCTGCGCCATCATCGACCGCTCGCTGGGCGTGCTGCGCTACTCGTCGGCGGGCCACCCGCCGGGCATCCTGGTGCACCCGGACGGCTCCGCCGACCTGCTGACCCGCGCCGGGTCGGTGCCGCTGGCCAGCGTGGCGGTGCCCGGCCGGCCGGAGGCGGGGGCGCAGTTGCGGCCCGGCTCGACGCTGCTGCTCTACACGGACGGGCTGGTCGAGCGGCGTCGGGAACTGATCGACGCAGGCATCTCCCGGGCGGTCGCCGCGCTCACCCAGGGCCGCGAGCTGCCCGAGGGGGCGCTGGCCGACCGGATGGTCCGGGACCTGCTGCCCGACACCCGCAACGACGACGTGGCGGTGCTGGTCTACCGGCACCGCGAGCCGGCGGTCTTCACCGCGACGCTGACCGCCGACCCGGGCCAGCTCGCGCCGACGCGGGAGGCGCTGCGGGAGTGGCTGACCGGCCTCGGCATCGGCGAGGCGGACGTCGACGCGGCCCTGATCGCGGCCGGCGAGGCGTGCGCCAACGCGATCGAGCACGGCTACCGGTTCGCCCCGGACGCGTCGGTCACCGTCCGGGGGCGACTGCGCGCCGACCGGCTGGAGATGGTCGTCAGCGACACCGGCGGGTGGCGGGAGGCGACCCCCGACGACAGCGAGCGCGGCCGTGGCCGGCTGATCATGGCCCGGCTGATGGACGAGGCCGCCGTGGACGGCGGCGTCGACGGCACCACCGTACGCCTGGTCAAGCGCGTCTCCGGCACCTGAGGGGATGCCGTACGACGGGCGTGCCCGGTGGCCCGGCGTCGCGGTGCCGTCGGCCGCGCCGACGCGGGGCCCCGTCGCCCGCGGACGCGGGGATCGTCGGCGCGCCGCCGCGGGGCCCGGCAGTCGAGCGTTCCGGCGTCGGGCCGCCGATGGCTGCGGTTCCGGCGTCGGGTGGCCGACGCCAGGGGCCCCCGGCGCGGTGAAGATCGGCTATAAGTGGCGCATGGAGTTTCCCGCCTACCTGGCCACCATGCCGATGCACGCGATCACCGAGATCCACGGCGAGCCCGGCCTGCTGGCCCGGTTCCGGCTGGAGCTGCGCGCGTTCGACGAGGCCGCCCGGGCACGGCTCACGGAGGCCCTCGACCTGGCCGCCGAGCTGCACCGCGACGACCGGCGGGTACGCGAGCCCTACCTGAACCACCTGCTGCGGGTGGCGATCCGGCTGATGCACCACTACCAGGTCCGCGACGTCGACGTGATCGTCGCCGGCCTGCTGCACGACGCGGTGGAGGACCACCCCGACGAGCTGGCCGCCACGGCCTCCGGCGAATCTTCCGAGGCCCACGACGGCGGGGACGCCACCGCCGCCGCCTTGGCGGTGCTCGCGGAACGGTTCGGCCCGCGGGTGGCCCGCCTGGTCGGCGCGGTCACCAATCCGGCGTACGACCCGGGGCGGGACAAGCACGTCCAGTACCGGGAGCACGTGGCTGCCAGCCTGGACCGGGAGCCGTGGGCCCGGGTCATCAAGATCTCCGACTTCACGGACAACGGGGTGGGCGTCATCCACACCGTCGGCCCGAAGGTGACCTCGTCCGCCCGCAAGTACCGCCCGCTCGTGCCGGTCTACCGCGACCTCGTCACCCGGCCGGACACTCCCCTGTCGGCGCCGGTGAAGGAGCACATCCTCGGCCAGCTCGACCTGGCCGAGGAACGCTTCAGCGCCATCCTCGACGAACCACCCCACCCGAACTGACGGCGTCGGCCGTACATTGGTCCGGTCCGGGTCAGTCCGGGAGGTGGACGGTCCGGGTGGGTTCGGCGAGCACCGCGCGCGCCGCCGGCAGGTCGGCCAGCCGCGCGGCCAGGGTCGCCACCGCCAGCCGTTCGGGCAGCGCGGCGCTGAACTTGAGCCCGGCGAGGGCCTTCTCACTGATGTCCGGAAGGCAGAGCCGCTCGGCGGCGTCGGCCATGGCCGCCCGCACCGTGTCCCGGTCGACGTCGGGTCGCAGCCGGACCGAGGCGTCGTCGTACCGCTGGGTCGGATCGGCGATCTCGCTGAGGGTGGCGATCAGGGTGGCGTTGGCCCGGAACCCGGCCCACGTCCACCATTTCGTCTCGCCGTCGCCGTCGCGGGCGACCACCGTGCCGCCGGGATGGAGGAGGGGCGTGGCCTCCTCCCGCAACTGGGCGAGCCTGGTGCTGGCCCGCCCGGTGAGGGCGACCGGCGGGTCGGCGCCGAGGAGCACGTCGCGCATCGCCCGAACCATCCGGTACGACAGCCCTTGCGGGGAGCCGCCGGTCATCCAGAGCGCCCTGCCGCCGCCGTCGGCAGGCTCGACGAAGCAGCGCCGGCGCTTCCAGTCGATGTAGGTGACCCGCCAACTCCGCCCGGCGAGCAGCAACAGTCGAGGGCCCTGGACCTTCGCGGTGAGCAGCGCCGGATCGGTCCGCCCGATCTCGGTCCGACCGGAAAGCACGGTGAACTGCGGCGGGGCGGTGAACACCGCCAGCATGTCCATGAAGTGCCGGCGACCGAACCGCAGTTCCGCCTCCGGCCCGATGAAGAGCATCCCGGAGTCGACGTCGAGGTAGCCGTGATCGACGAGGTGCCGCACGATCACCTCGGCGCTCCTGTCGAAGGGCGCCAGTCCGTTCCACTCCCCCGGCCACACCTGGTCGCCGACGCGGTGCCGCTGGAGCGACAGCGCGAGCATCTGCTGGGCCACGATGTGCCGGGGCTCGGGTGGTGGCACGACCGCCTCGACCCACCCCTGGGACCAAAGGTGGAGCAGCCCGGCGGCGTGCAGCAGTCCCTCCCCGTCGAGCGCCAGAAAGAGGCAGTTCCGGCTGCTGCCGGGCCGCCGGCCGGTCCGGCCGATCCGCTGCAGGAAGGCGGCGACGCTGCGCGGAGCGTCGATCTGGATGACCCGGTCGAGGTCGCCCACGTCGATGCCCAGTTCGAGCGTGCTGGTGGCCACGATCACGCAGTCCCGCTCCTGCGCGAACGCCTCCTCGGCCCGCCGGCGCTCGTCCACGGAGAGCGAGGCGTGGGAGAGGAACGTCGTCACGTCGAGCGCCCGCAGCCGCTGACCGAGTTCCTCGACCAGCGCGCGGGAGTCGCAGAACACCAGCCGCTTCTCGCCCCGGTGCAGGGCCGCGATCACCTTGGCCGCGTTGTGCACGCTCCCGACGTAGTCCAACTCGATCTCACCGGCGGGGGGCGATGCCGCCGTCGTGACGCCAGCCGTGCCAATGCCCGGCGCCACCACCCGTGCCGGACGCTGGTCACGGCCGGCACCCTGCAGCCAGCCCAGCAGCTCGTCGGGATTTCCCACCGTCGCGGACAGGCCAACCCGTTGCACCGGGCGACCCGCCACCCGGGAGAGGCGTTCCAGGACGGCCAACAGGTGCCAGCCCCGGTCGTCCCCGGCGAACGCGTGCACCTCGTCGACCACGATCGCCCGGAGCTGCCCGAAGAACTCGTCGTGATCCACGGCGGCGCTGACCAGCATCGACTCCAGGGACTCCGGCGTGGTGAGCAGGACGTCGGGACGCTCGCGAAGGATCGTGCGGCGCCGTCCCATCGTCACGTCGCCGTGCCAGAGCGCGGCACTGCGGCCGAGCCAGCCGGTGTAGGTCTCCAGTCGGGGCAGGAGGTTGTTGAGCAGGGCCTTCAGCGGGCACACGTAGAGCACGGAGGTGCCCGACCAGTTCTCCTGCGCCATCCGGGACAGCAGCGGGAACACCGCCGCCTCGGTCTTGCCGCCCGCGGTGGGCGCAAGGAGCAGGGCGTCCTCGCCGGCCAGGAGCGGACGTACGGCGGCGTCCTGCAGCGGCCGCAGCGCCGGCCACTGCAAGGTGTTGACCACGTGGTGCAGTACGACCGGATGCAGCAGTTCGGCACCACTCGTCATCGCGGCCAGCGTTCCTACAGTTCGAGCGCGACCGCGTCGGCGCTGCTCGCGTTGCGCTCGACGTCGGTCATCTCGGTGGTGGTCAGGGTCAGCGCGTAGTGCTGCCGGGGGTCGAACTCGGGGAACTGGTCCACCCGGTCGAGCACCTCCCCCACCAGCTTCTTGAGGAACAGGCGCGGGGCCACCCCCACCTTGCCGCCCAGTCCGCCGGCGACCGCACGTGCCAGGTCGCCGAGATACCCGTCGTCGACGAGGCGGCGCACCCGGTCCGGGGCCGCCGACCCGTCCGCGTACAGGTCGCGGACCCGTCCGCCCAACTCGATCAGGGAGTCGACGGTGAAGCCGGGCAGCCGGATCTGCACGGCGCGCGGGTTGTCGAACCGGGCGTCCGTGGCGAAGTCGACGGCGAGCCGCTGCGCCAAGGGCGCGAGCCGCTGCACGCCCTGCGGTCCCTCGTAGAAGGCCGGGGTGCCGGTGATGATCAGGTACAGCCCGGGGAACCGTCCCGAGTGCACCTCGTCGATGAGCTGCCGCAGCGCGTTGAGCGCCTTGTCCCGGGCGTCGGAGCGGACGCGTTGCAGGGTCTCCACCTCGTCGAGCACGAGCAGCAGGCCGGGATGCCCGCTGTCGCGCAGCACGGCGAGCAGCCCCTGCAGGAAGCTCAGCGCGGCAAAGTGGTCGAGGTCCCCCTTGACACCGGCGACGCGGCGGGCGGCCGCCGCGACGTGCGGCTGACCGCCGAGCCAGGCGAGCACCGCGTCGGCCGTCGCGGGATCTCCGTCGAGGGTGGCGCGCCGGTAGCCGCGCAGGGCGGCGGCGAAGGCGGGGGCGCTCCGGCTGACGGCGGCGAGTCGCTGGTCGAGCAGCGCGGCGACCGCCCGGTCGAGGGCGTCGACGTCGTCGGGGGCAGCCTCGCCGGCAGCGAGGACGTCCTCCTCGAGTGCGTAGAACCAGCCGTCGACGACCGGCCGTAGCGCGCTCGGCGGGAACGTCGAGGTGCTCAGCCGCTCGGTGAGCCGGCGATAGACCGTCTCCAGCCGGTGCAGCGGGGTCTCGTTCTCGGAGACCTGCACCTCCGCCGCCGCGAGGTTGGCCCGTCGGGCGCGTTCGGCGATCCACCGGGTGAAGAACGTCTTGCCGGAGCCGTACTCGCCTCGGACGGCCTTGAAGACGGAGCCCCCGGCGGCGACGGTGTCGAGGTCCTCACCGACCGCGGTGCCGAACCGGTCGAGCCCCACCGCGAAGAGGTCCAGGCCGGCAGCCGGCACGGCACCCCGCCGCAGGGCGTCGATGACCTCCCTGCGGCGGGCGGGACTGACCGTGGTCACGGTTTCGCCCCTGGCAGCCCGAACTGCTCCCGCAGCAGCGCCAGGTCCAGCCGGACGGTCCGGTTGTCGTCGATCTGCGACAGGACGGGATAGTTGTCGACGTTCAGGATGCGCTGCAGCGTGGTGACGAATCCTCCCGCACGTACCGGTGCCTCACCGGCACGTTGCGCGAGGACCGCCACCGGCAGCATGCCCTTCGCGTCGACGAGCGCGCGCAGCGCCGCCTCGATCTTCCGCTCGTCGACGCGGCGCGGCGTCAGGCTGTGCTGAGCCTTGAACAACTCCGAGGCGAGCAGGACCGCCACCAGGTCCCCGTCGCCCGCCGGCGCCGCCGGGGTCGCGGTCGTCGCCTCGGGTACGTCGAACAGCGCGTCCCCGGTTACGGCCGGTGCCTTCCGGCGCGGCTTGGGCACGGGTGCCGACGTCACGGGCGCGGCGGCCGGTGCGGCGGTGGTCGCCTGCCACCACTGGGGCCGGCGAGCCTCGACGGGTGCCCAGCCGGCCGGCGGCTCGGCGACGTTCGGCAGCAGGAAGGCCAGCAGCGGAATGGTGACCTCGGCGAGCGAGGCGCCACCGTGGTAGCCCGCCTTACTGGGCCGGTAGCGCAGCAGCGGGTCCCACAACGCGATGATCCGCTTGCCATCCGCGACCACACGCGGGCCGGTCAGCTCGATCTCGCCCGGCGCGGTCGGGCCCGGGCCGGTCCGATGGCGGGCGGAGGCGGCGTCGGTGGCCTTGACGTGCTGGCCCTCGCGTTCCAGGACGTGCCCGTGGTCGCTGGTGACGACGATCGCGCGGCCGGAGGACCGCGCCTGGTCGAGCAGGCTGCGCAGGAACCCGACGTCGTCGAGCTGCCATCCGGCCTCGCCGCCCTCCCGACCGTGCGCCAGCGACTCGTCCACGGTGTTGATCACCACGGCGACCACGGGAGCCGGGCCCGCGACCGCCGCCGCCAACTCGCCGGCGAACACCTCGCCCGCGCCGCCCCGGGCCGGGCCCTTGTGGAAGATCCGCGAGCCCTTGCCCCAACGGCCCTCGGCGAAGAGCTTCTTCTCGTGCTCCTGGTTGCCGCTGCGCAGCGCGCCGGCGAAGAGTGAGGTCCGGGAGACGGCGGTCAGCGTGGGCAGCGCCGCCACGACGCCCCGGCGGCGTCCCGCGCCGGCTCGGGCCAGCGGGTCGTACTCAACCCAGTGCTGGGCCAGCTCGTCGCCGAGCTGCACCGCGACGGCGGCGCTCATGCCGTCGAGGACGACGAGCAGCACCGGCCGGTCGGCGCGGATCAGCGGCTCGACGACGCGCGGGAGGAGGTTCTCCACGGTGAGCAGCCCGCCGTCGTTGCCCGGGCCGGCGGTCGCCCAGGCGCCGAGGCGTCGGGCGAAGGCGCCGTCGAGCTCCCGGCGGCGCGCCTGTGCGCGATCGTGGATCTGCCGGAACGCCTGCTGCAACTCCGGGTGAGCGTCGTCGCCCGCCCAGACGTGGTTGAGCGCCAGGTCGGCCCAGCCCCACTCGGCGATCTGCCGATCCACTCCGTCCGCGACGCTCTCGGGCGGCGCCACGTCCGTGCCGAGCCAGCGTACGAGGCGCTGCGCCATCCGGATCCGCGTGATCCGCTCCGTCTCCGCCGCTGCCAGCCGGTGCTCGGCGAGGTGTCCGACCGCCCGCTCCAGCGCGGTGTCCGCCGCGTCGTGCAGCCCGGCGAGCAGGGCTCGGGCCGCGACGCCGATCCGCTGGTTGAAGCCGGTACGCAGGATCGAGCTGTGCCCGGCGCTGCCGGCCGCGTTGAACTGGACGAGCAGTTCCTCGGCGCGGTCGAGCACGGCGTGCCCCTGCCGCCGTACGTCCGCTTCGGCGGCGGCGAGCAGGCCGGTGACCACCTGTACGGTCGCCTTGGCGAAGCCCCGCACCGTCGCGTCGTCGTTGAGGCTGCCGAAGTACTGGTCGACCCGGCCCTGGGCACGTACCGCGTCAGCGCTGTCGGCGCTCCACAACGCGTCGCAGACCAGGCCGAGAGGTAGGGCCTCCTGGCCTCGCCCGGCCGCGGTCAGCGCGAACAGGGCCTTCGCCGGCCGGCCGAACTGCCCCACGAGCCAGCGGGACAGCCCGGCCTGTTCCTCCTCGCGCAGCAGCCCGTACGCCTCCACCGCGCCCGGTTCGGCGCTCCACCGCAACAACGCGGCGACGTCGAGAGCCTCCGGGCCTTCGCCCCGCCGGTCGAGGCCGAGGCGCACGGCGGCCAGGTGCCGCAGCGCGACGTCGCGGGTCAGCACGGCGGTGGCCAGCTTCGGCCAGCCCGCCGTCGGCATCGCGTCGAGCAACGCCACGCCGGCCCACGACTCCCGCTCCAGGGCGGGGTCCGGCAACTGCGCGCCGAAGGCGTCCACGACGAGGTCCCACGGCTCGACGGTGTGCACCCGCTCCCGGAAGATCCGGCTGCGGACGCCGTGGTGCAGCACGGACTCCGGGATGTCGGTGAGCAGCACCAGCACCTCGTCGCCGCGATCGGCGACAAGGTGCTCCCAGACGGCGAGCGGCGAGACGCACGGCTCGATCCGCGCCCGACGGCCGTCCGGTAACAGCATCGTCGGATCGTGCGGCCACGCGGGTTCGGCGCGCACCACCAGCACCGGGTACGCGTCGCCGTTGCGGTGCCGGTCGAGCTGCTGCGACACCTTCTGGCGCAACGCCGCCGGGCTGATCCGCAGCGCCTGGGCGGGGGCGGGTGCCTGGGTCACGAGACGATTCTCCAGCTCACCTCGATCGTGGCGCCCGAGTGGTCCGTCACGTACTGCTGCAGCTTGGCGGTCGCGTCCTCCAACTGCCCACCGACGATAAGGGCCTTGCCGGCTGGCGGCGGAGGCGGTGGAGGCGGGGGCGGGGGCGGCGGAACAACTTTGGTGGCCCTGCGGATCAACGCCACCGCGTCGGACTGGGCCCGGCGCAGGGCCGGGGACAGCGGGGCGGTCAACTCGTCGGCTTGGCCGACCCGGCGCAGTTCGGTGAGGATCGCCGCCGCCTCGGCGGCCCATGTGCCGCCGAGCCCGCTGATGATCTCGAAGTTGTCCCAGGACACGGCGGCAAGATCGGCGGACACCTGGGCCGCGCTCTTGATGCTCTTCCCGGTCCGGTCGGCCGGACCGCCGAGTTCGGCACGGGCGAGGCGCTCCACGGTCTCCACGGCCGAACGCGAGCCGGCCAGCCCCTCCAGCAGGTCTGCCGCGACACGGGCGGTGCCGAGCCGACCACCGGTCGACTCCGTGTCGATGCCCAGCCACCTCGCGTGTTGTTCGAGCCGGGCGACGAGCCCATGCGCCGCTTCGCGGTAGCGGTTCGCCTGGGTGACCAGGTCACGGCCGAACATCGCCACGAGCCGGCCCCGCCGCAACGCGATCGGCTGGAACCCGAAGATGGCCGCGGCGTGGGCACGAGCGGTGTCCCAGTCCTCCTGGCCGGGCAGGCGCTCCTCGCGCAGAGTGTGGTCGGCGGAGATCCGGCCCAGGTCGGGCGCCTGGACGAGTGGACTGCCGTGATGGTGGAACGCGCGGTCGGTCTGCTCGGCGAAGGTGGCCACGACAAGCTGCGCCACGATCGGGTCGAGGCCGCGCGCCTGCGGCTGGTCGATCCAGCGCAGCAGGTCGGCCACCCGCAGCTCTCCCGTGATGCCCTCAGCGGCGGCCCTGTGGTGGAAGTGCTGGGCCCACTGCCCCTCGATGACGAACGCGGCCTCGTGCATGGTGCCGAGCCCGAGCGGGTTGGCGATCCGGCGCAGCGTCTGCCGGTGGGCCCGGTCCACCTCGACCCGGCCCTCGGGCGACTCGACCGCCTGCCGGACGTGGTCGAGGACGACCTTGACCTCGGGCAGGCGTACGGCCTCGCCCTTGCGTTCGGGGTCGAAGTCCGGGTGGGCGGGGAACTGCTGGCTGAGCATCTGGTCGCCGAGGCTGCGCAGCGCGTCGTTGAAGGTGGCGCCCATCGGCAGCTTCGGCTCGAGGGCACGGGTGAGCGACTGGAGATGGTCGTCGAATCCGAGCTGCACGTCGGTGGGCTGCTTGGTGGCCAGCCCGTACGCCTGCCGCAGCACGGCCTGGATCTTGGCGGTCAGGGCGCTGCGCTGGTTGGTCAACGCGGCCTGCGCACGGCGCCGGTCGTCGGGGTTGAGGTGTTCGGCATGGCTGTCGAAGCGCTGGCCTTCGAGCAGTTTGTCGATGATGGCGAGCTTGCCCAGGTCGGTGCGGCGCTCGACGGTCAGCGCCGCCGGGATCCAGCAGACCGTCTGGGAGGTCGTCCGGCTGGTCAGCTCCTGCACCCGCTGTCGGTCGTCGGCGGGGCCGTGGCTGCCGTCGTCGAACGGGTAGTCGATGATCATGCGCCAGCCGGTCGGGTCGTTCGGATGGAACGCCTCGTCCCGGATGTCGTGCGGGTCGCGCACGTTGCCGTAGACCAGCTCGATGGCGCGGCGGCTCCCGCGCCAGGTGAGCCCGGCCTCGGCGAAGAACGAGTCGCTCCACGGCACGCCGAGCTGCTGCCAGAGCAGCCGCTGCACGAGATGCTTGCGGGCACCCTCGTTGTCGTAGTGCTTGGCGGTCGCCAGCACGCTGTCGACGTCGACGCCGACCAGTTCCAGGGAGACCACCGGGTCGTCGCCCTCGCCGATGCGGATCTCGGCGAACCGGCCCGCCCAGTCGGCGAGCTTGCGGCTGACCTGGGCGACCTCACCGCCGGGGATCGGGCTGGTGATGCTGCCGTGGTTGAGCGCCGACAGCCGCCGGGCGGTCAGGTTCCGCAACGCCGGCACGCTGGGCGCGAGCGCCGCCAGCAGCAGCGTCTTGACCAGCCGGTCGTCGCCAGTGAAGGCCCGGACCCGGCCCGTCGTCTCGGCAGGCTGCGGGTCGCCGCGGCGGGCCGCGTCGAGGTCGTCGTCGGTGAGGTCGTACTGGCCGAGGAGGTAGGGGCGCAGCTTCAGGTCGTAGAGCTTCTGGGCCATCTCGAACTCGGCCTTGAGCTTCTCGGTGAAGGGCTGGTCGCCGCCGCTGCTGATCACGTCGTAGAGGTCGCCGAGCGGCACGAGCTGACCGAGGCGCAGCGTGTCGCGGCGGTCGACCAGCAGCTGGCGCATCAGCTTCAGCGCGGTGCGGGAGCGCTGCAGCGCGCTGGAGACGTGCACGAGCGTGGAGAGGAACGCCGGGCTGAACGGGTACGTCGACCAGAAGGCGTCGATGTCGGCGCCGCTGCCGGAGTCGGTGCCGAGCAGGGTGTCGAAGACCTCCCGGCGTACCTTCGTGGTGGCGTCGAAGGCCCGGGCGATGGCCTCGCCGGCCGTGGTGTCGCGGGGTTTGAGCAGCCGGCGGCGGGCGATCTCCGGGAGGTTGCGGTCCTCCAGCTTGATCACGTCGAAGCGGCCGCTGGCCAGGTTGAGGGTGTCCTGGTAGCTCAGCTCGTTGGCACCGGTGACCTCTTCGCCGACGAGTTCGCGCAGGTCGCGCTGCCGGGCGATGAAGCTGATGACCGGGATGGGCCGGCGGGTGTCGCCGCCCTCGACGAAGTTGGTGATCTTCTGGATCTCACGGGAGACGAACTGCTGGTCGCCGATCGAGTTGGCCAGCCAGAGGATCAACTCGTCGAGGAAGAGGATCAGGCCGTGGTAGCCGAGTTCCTTGGCGTGGCGGCTGATTTCGGTCAGGCCCCGGTCGAGCGAGACGAACGCCTCGGCGTCCTCCCGCGCGTTGCTGAAGAAGCCCCTGTTCCAACTGGTCAGCAGGTCGTTGACCAGCTTGCGGCGCAGCTCGTCGTTGTACGCGCCAGCGAACGCCTCGTCGAGCCGCTCGGGCGTCCAGAAGGTCTCGCTCTCGCCCCACTCATCCTCGACGTCCCCGCCGGGCAGTCCCTCGATGAACTGCTTGTCGCCGATCTTCTCCCGCAGCGAGGCGGCCTGGTCCAGCAGCGCGTCGGTGCGGTGCACGGCCGGGATGGGCGCCTCGGGGTGCAGCGCGCGGACCCGGTCGACGTAGCCGCCGAGCACCCGCTGTTCCAGCGAGCGGGCGTCGAGCAGGTGGTACGGCACCAGCAGGAACTTGCGGCCGTCGAGCCAAACGCTGTGCTTGGCGACCAGCGGCGCGAACTCGTCCCGCCCCCGGGCGACGGACTCGCCCCGCAGCAGCGCGTGCAGCACCGCCATGAAGTGCGACTTACCGGAGCCGAAGGAGCCGTGCAGGTAGGCGGCCTTCGAGGCGTGCCCCTCAACCGCGGAGCGGATCAGCCCGAGCGCCTCGTCGAAGTTGCCGAGCAGCCGGTCCGTGACGACATAGTCACGGAGGGTGGCGTCGGCGTCGGCGACACTGTCGGCGAGCTTGAGCACGAAGTCGCTCGTGCTCGTGCGCTCCGGGATGTCGATGAACTCCCGGAGCAGCGGCGCGGGGCTGGGCGAAGACATGCCGCATACCGTACCGAGAAACGCGATGAGGATACCCACCGAGTCGACCAGGGTTCGACGTGGCGGCCGATAGGTTGACCGCGGGTGGCACTTGCCGCCGCAACTCGACAACCAGCGGCTGTCAAATGCACGACTGCCGCCTCCGCCCCTTGTTCCGCCTTCGCCGCTTTGCAACCATGTCGACTCCAGCAGTCGTGTCCTGGCCAGTCCCCGGGGCTGCGCTGCATGGTTCCTGCGTTGCCCCTACTCGGAAGGCGTGTTCGACGGTGGATGCCAACACCTACTCGTTGAAGCAGGTTCTCACGCAGGATCGTCGTTACGTCATTCCGACATTCCAACGAGACTACGAGTGGACCCTCGACGGCCAGTGGGCTCTCCTCTTCGAGGATCTCGTGGAGACCGCCGATCGCCTGTTCCAGGCACGACAGCAGGCGGCTGCCAGCGGTGAGCCGCTAGCGAAAGCGGACAGGAAGGTTCCTCCGCATTTTCTCGGTGCGATCGTCTGTGACCAGCTGCCCGCTGCTGTCGGGGGCCTTGACCTACGCGCCGTCATCGACGGGCAACAGCGACTGACCACCGTCCAGCTTGTCCTGCGGGGCGTGTTGGACGTGCTGATTGAGCACCGGTCACCACGCGCCAACCAGGTGCGCCGGCTGCTGGAGAACCACCCGGACATCGTCGGATCGCCCGAGGAAAGGCACAAGCTCTGGCCTCGTCGAAAGGACCGGCAGGTCTGGCCGGTGGCCATGGCGGACGATCTTCCCGAACAGGGGACCCACCTGTACCTCCAGGCACGGCGCTACTTCTCCCAACGCACGCGGGAGGCGGTGAAGGGAGCCGAGCCCGAGCGGCTGGACACCTTCGTCGACGCGTTGCTGGATCTATTCAAGCTCGTGGTCATCGATCTTGAGGACAACGACGACGCCCAGGTCATCTTCGAGGTGCTCAACGGCCGGCAGACTCCCCTGTCCGCAGCGGACCTGGTGAAGAACCTGTTGTTCCTGCGTGGAGAGTTGTCGGACGAGAAGGAACTGGAGAAGATCTACGACACCTACTGGGCGCCATTCGACGAACCTTGGTGGAAGACAGAGGTCGGGCGAGGGCACGCCCAACGCGGCCGGCGGGACGTCCTGCTCTCCGGATGGCTGACCGCTGTGTCCCGGTCCGAGGCGAGCGTCAGCCACCTCTACGGTCAGGTGCGAAGCTACCTCGACGGCGCCGGACGCAAAACCGTGGACGTGCTCGCGGAACTCCACGACTTCGGGCGGGCCTACCGGGTCGTCGTCGGAGCCGAACCGGCTGAATCGCAATCGCTCCGGCAGTCCTACCAACGACTGGACGCCCTGGGCATCACCACGGCTACTCCGCTGTTGATGTGGCTACGCACCCTGCCGCCCGACAGTCTGTCTGCTGTAGACCACGCACTGGCGGTCCGTGCGGTGGAGTCGTGGGTCGTCAGAAGGCTGCTCGTCGGTGCCAATACGCGCGGCTACGGCAAGGTCTTCGTCGACGTACTCAAGGGTGCCGCCGAACGGACAGCCGTGGGTGGCCCCTCGCTCGTCGAGGCAGTCGTGCGTGTCCTCCGCGGTGCGGACGACACCCTCTGGCCGGACGATGACGAGTTGGTCAAGGCGTTCGCCACGCGCAGGTTCTACGGAAACCTGACGCAGGAGCGGATTAGGCTGGTACTAGGGGCCATCGACCAGTACCTGCAGGAGAACAACCCGAAAACTGAGCCAGCAATTTTCTCTTACGAGAAGTTGCAGATCGAGCACGTCATGCCCCGGGATTGGCGGAAGCACTGGCCGCCGACCGCAGCGGACGAGGCTGGCAAGCTCCTGGAAACGCAACGTCGCGACGAAGCGCTGCACCGCATTGGCAACCTCACGCTCGTGACTCCGACCTTCAACAATTCCGTGTCCAATGGGAGTTGGGCCGTCAAGCGGCCAGAGTTCGCGCAACAGTCGAAGCTGCAACTCAACGCACCGCTCGCCGACTGCGAGACGTGGACCGTCGAAACGGTCGACGAGCGGAGTAGGACGCTTGCCGGTGTCGCAGCCATGGTCTGGCCTCGCTTCTCCGTCTGATCACACGCCCGCTTGGCTCCGACGGGCGTCACTGCCCGTCGGCGCCATACGTATGTCCGTTACCCTGCCCGCATGTCAGAAGCCGGCGATGGATAACGAGCTTCAGCTGATCGGTGACGGCGTTGGGCTGGCGGTCATCGGCGCGGGGAACGACGAGGAGGGTTGCCGAGGAAGAGTGAGTGGGCGATGCCCGCCAGCACGAACTACGCGGAGACGGTAGAACCGGGCGACCTCATCGACGGAATCTTCGGGCTGTTTCCCTTCGCATAGACCACCCGGAAGCCCAGGTGTTGTGCCAGTGGCGCCCAGCGAGCGGAAGCGGCAAGTTGCTCAACACTGTTGACCTTGCCGCTGTTGACAAGCCGGTGCAGCACGACCGTCTCGAAGGCGGCTGACTCGATCCAGTCGACCTGCTTCGTGAAGCCGCACACCAGGGCAGCGCCGGTTTCGTGCAGGAAGTCGGTAAGGTACGCATCGGAGCCGCGAAGCACCGAGCAGCCACCAACGTAGATCCGTTTGCCCTGCCATCGTCCCGCCACCCAGCCGGCGATATCACCGAGACTCGTCTCATGCGAGTCAGACAGCCACAAGCTCCTGGGAGAGCCGTGGAACGCGAAGAACCCCACCTCGAAGGCGGCATACTTGCGCAACGACCACTCTTTGAGCAGATACTTTAGTTGTTCCGGAGTGACGGCGTTCCGATGGATGTAGCGCAGGCTCTCCAGCCCGTCCAACAATTCCAGCGTCGGCCGTACGCTGTGGCGCCGGGTCAGATCGCGATCCCAATGCCCCTCGACGCAGAAGACTCCCTTGGGCTTTCCCACTCGCAAGATCCTTCCTGACATCTCTCGGTCGTGCCCTGGCCTTGCGGCCCGGATGGCCATGGCACCGCCCGCAGCGCTCGGCGACGCCACTTCTGGATCTTCTCCATCTGCGTCACAGAGCCGACTTTCCCAGTCGAAGACAGTGAGCCACTACCGGTAGGGCTGTGAGGACAGTCCACGACTGTCCAAGTTCTGGCCGGGTGTGATGACAGTACTTCCCTACTTCACGCCCGGGCACCCGGCCCGCCTCTTGCCGACTAACGCGATATGAAGTGTCGAACTGGCGACAGCTAGACCACCGTCCATCGCAGACAATCGGACGCTAGCCGCTGTCATGGCAGGGTGAGCGCGTTCCCTGCAGGGAGGTCGGGGCAGCATGACTGGTGAAGCGTCCCCTCTGGGTGTGCCTGACGATGCTGGCGCTGACGTCGTTCTCCTTCATCTATGCCCCAAAGACCCCCGGTCAGAGCCTCGAAGAGCATCAGAAGGAGAAGAACCGGTGCCTCACTGAACTGGAGACCACGTGTCCAAGTACAACTCTCTACGAGATCATCTACGGCGGCGGACAAGCGAGGTACGGTACACGCTCGACCAAGTTTCGGAACTGGTGCCGGGTGGGCTACCCCCATCGGCCTACCGGTACGAAGCGTGGTGGGCCAACGGCGACCAAACACATGCGCACAGCCGGGCCTGGGGAGACGCCGGCTTCACAGCTCATCCCGACCTCGCCAACCGGACAGTGCGATTCATGCCGAAGCCGAGGGCGTCGCGGTGACAAGCGAACCAGCGTGTGCGCCGTTTGCGGGAGAGCCTCCCCCGCGCGAGACGTACATCATCAAGCACGGGTTCCAGTTCAATCCAGAGACCTGGCGACGCCGGTTGCCAGATCCGATCGACCTACCGGCCTGTATCGATAAACTCCCCCGAGTCGGTCGCTGGCCCCGCATCACGCGCGGGGATCTGCTGCAGGCGGGTGCCGCCGCACACACCGGCCGCGCGGCCATCGACATTCTGATCGGGGCGTACATATGGGGTAGCGGACTGCCCGGTGGGCGAGGGCCAGCCCGCCTGCGCAAGGTGTTCGATCTCAACGACGGTCGCACGGAGCGGCACCTCGGTGAAGCACTCCAGGTCTTGCGGAGTGAGGGACCTCGGGCGGCATACGCGGCCCTCCATCACGGAGGTGACTACAAGCTGAAGCGACTGGGCCCCTCCTTCTTCACCAAGCTGCTCTACTTCCTCGGCTGGGACTCGGCAGCGGGCGACCAGCGGCCCCTGATCATGGACCAGTACGTGGTGATCGGCATGAACGGTTTCCGGGGCACGAGTTGGCGACCGCTTGGCCCCTGGAGCGCGAACAAGTACGGCGAGTACCTCGCCTGGGCGCATGAGCGCGCGAGTGGCTGGGGCAGCGGGACCGAGCCTGACGTCGTGGAGCGGGCGGTTTGGGAGCACGGCCGGTGATGGCTGGTGCGAACACCGTGGGTACGAGTCGATCCGCCTCCTTCCCCATCCACGTGTACTGAGCCGAGTTGGCTAACAATCGGTCATCATCATCCAGACGCAAACAAGCCTCGTCAGAGTGGCCGACAATCATGGGCTGCCGGCCACTCACCACAGAGCAAGGATTCCAATGCGCCTCAGCCGTACCGTCACGATCCTCGCGACCGCCGTCACCGCGGCAATCACCCTGACTGCCTGCGGCGGTGATGCTGGCGGCGGAGCCGAGCCGCCTCCCACTCCCAGTGCTTCCGCGCCGACCACCGGTCCGACGGCTTCACCAACCGCGGCTACCTACAAGCAGCTCCACAAGGCGGCCCTCACACAGGCGCTTCTGCCCCTGAAGTCAATGCCGGCGGGCTACAGCGAGGCTCCGCTGTCTGAGCCACGAGTTGCGACAACTGCTGGGCGAGCGGACCGGCTACATGAAGCGGTATCCCGCCGTTCCGCTCGCGCTTGGTTGATATCGCACGTCCTCCAGAGTGGCGACGGGGCAATCTGAAAGTGTTGCCAGGACCCGGGCGGGAAGGCTAGGAGGGGTGCGGAATCTCTAGTCCAAGGGCGTGCACCCTGACCCCGGCTCCTGTTTGGCGCCATCGGCAGCAGAGCACTCATGAATACCCGCATCTACGACCTGCGCATCTACGACTTGCTGCTTCGGCTTCGCCAGTTCCGAGCCGGACAGGTGCTCCTTCAGCCTCTTGGACATGGGGAGGAAGGTCGCAAGAGTAAGGCCGCCCGACACGACGGCCCCGACGAGGGGGATCGCCTTTGAGACAGTCTGTGCGAAAGTCTGCTTGGTCATCTGAACGCCGAGGTAGCTTGCGACTTTCTTGACTACCGGGTAGACAACGCCCTTGGTGAGTGCCTTCTGCGGTAGTTTCTTGACAACTTGCTTGGAGATCTCACCCGAGATTTTCCCCACGGCAGCGTTGGCCGACTGGGTGCCGAACATCACGCCCACGAAGAGGATGAGCATCCCTTTGGTCGCGTCGTCGAGGTCGTCGCTGTCGGCCGAGAAAAGGTCCGGCCAACTATAGAGGTAGGCAAGTTTTTGTGCCACTCGGAGCATGTGGCCGAAGTATTGGGCCAGGTCGGCGGGCACAGTGGCGGGCAGGAACAGCAAACCGGGCATCCCCGCAGCGGCAGAGAGAACGCTGGCCTTGGCAGTCTCGTAATAAATGGAATCGTCTGCCGCCTTATCGAGAACTTCGAGAGGGATTCCGGCTGCTGCGGGGGTCTCTTCGATTGCTCGGCGAATTTCGTCCTCGGAACAGTACTGGGTCAGGGCACTCTTGAGATATTCAGCCCTGCTGATGCGTACGCCCGGAAGACCTGCTGCGCTCACCAGCACTGCCGAGAAGCGCGCCTCCGGGTCCTCGATAGCTTGGCTCGTGGCCATGGCATGGACCTCCCCATCTGATCTCTGTAGAACCGTCACCGAGGAACGCCCCGGACGTGAATCCGCCACCTATGCCTTGGCTTTACGACCGCGGGTGGCCTTGGGCGGGCGCCATGAGGTGAGCGCCTCGTCGGTGAGGTGGAGGCGGTTGGTGGTCTCGGCCAGGAAGCCGGCGTAGATGTCCGCCGGCGAGGCGCCCCACTCCGGGTCGAACTCGCCGTGCCACTGGCGTACCCAGGGGAGGATCTCGCGCAGCCCCGCGACTAGCGGCGACAGCCGGTCGGCGGCCCAGCCGTCCTCCTGCTCGCGGGCGACGATCAGGGTGGCCAGGGCCTGGGCCTGCTCGCGGTGGTCCCAGCCGGCCCAACCGACCAGCAGCGACGGGTCACCGTCGCGGCTGGCTCCCGGGTACGAGACGAACCGCTCCTTGGGCACGTCGAGCTTGCCCCGGTGCTTCCAGTAGCTGCCCTTGAGGAAATCCGCCGAGGTGTACTTCGGCGGCACCGGGATCTGCTTGCGGAACTCCCGCTTCGCCGCCTCGTCGGGCAGCGCGTCCTCCTGCCTTTGTAGGTCCCACACCTGCTCCCAGTCGGCGCGCTTGGCCAGCCCGGAGTCCTTGTAGCGCAGCGCGGCCAGGTGCGGCACGTGCTCGTCGGCGACCAGGTCGGCGATCACCTTGCCGAGATCCTGACCGGGCGCGTAGAGGTTGGCGACGGTGAGCACGTCGTCGTCGCGGCGCAGCTCGTCGGCGAGCTGGGCGGTGGTCAGCGGGCGCGGCTGCTCCAGCCCGTCGACGTGGTGGTACCACAGCTCACGCGCCTCGCACCGGTCGAGCAGCCAGTCGCGCAGCGCCTTGCGCTGCATCGCGTCCCAGCCGTCGGTGGCCCAGCGCCGCTTGCACTCCGGCCGCTCGATCAGCCCGATGTTGCGGTTGCCCTCGATGACCGCGATCCGCCGCTCCACGACCGCCTTGTACTCGTCCGACCAGGACGCCGGCAGCTCGGTGATCGGCGTAGAGCCGTGCCGGGCGAACCACTGCGTCTCCAGGCCCTCGTCGCGCATCTTGCGGGCAAGCACGATCTCGAAGGCCCGCTGCCCGAGCAGCAGCATCGGCGGCCGGATGCTCTCCGGGGCGGTCAGGTCCTCGTCCAGCAGCCCGTAGAGCGAGTAGACCTGCCAGTCCAACTCCTCCTGCAAGCAGATCATCGCGCCACGCAGGTAGTGCCACTCGTAGCTGGCGGCATCCAGCCGCTCCCGGGTGGGTACCCCGGACCCCGCGACCGCCGCCGGGCTCACCGTGGCAAGCCGCTGCGCCAGGCCATCGATCTCCCGGCTCAGTTTCAGGGGGTACGCCGACGGCAGCGGAAACTCCTGCAGTTTCGTACCCGTGAACTCGTAGAAGCGTTCCCACATCTCAGTCTTGATGCCGGACTGGTAACCCTCGTTTCCCTTGTTGTGGCTGACCTGCTTGAGCCAAAAGCAGGCGGTCGAACTGTTGAGCAGCCCTAGCAGCCGCAGGTGATCGTTCTCCGACGCCCCCTCCGGCAACTTGATCACCGGCGCCGACTGCTTGAAGACCTTCCCACCCCGATCTAGCACAAAATGGTTATGCGTAGCCACAAACGCAAACGCAATCGACAGCGGCGCCCGATACCGCTTAGCAAAGAACATCGAGTATTCGAACCAAGTTAGTCCACGTGCCAGCTGGTCGCTACCATAAGCCACCCGGTTCATGAGAATCCGGCGCAACGGCCAGAGGGCAGCCTGCACGGTGGCGTCCGGCGCCGCCCTCAAACTCTCCTCGTGATAGGGCCATACGGATTCGACTGGAGCGTGGAGATCCCAATCTCGAGTGACGTCACCCTCGACTATTGGGCGCCGGTGCTCCTCACGCACGCGCCGTCTCCGGAGGAACCCATCACCCACCATGTAGGCACTGTCCTCTCGAGTGACCGCTCCAAACCCGATCTCGTCCACTTCGGCGGACAGAATCTTGTTGTCTGGGGACTCGATTGCGGCCTGAAGCTCACCGGCCCCACCGCCAGCCAAACTCCATGGATGGGCCGCGAACGACCGACGCCCGAGATCAGACACGCTCACCCACTGGCTTTCGGAGCCTGGATTTTGGATTTGCTGCACAATGGCTCGCCAGACCAGACCCATGCTCGGTTCAGCGGGTGCGCTCGGCTCGCCACGGATGCCCATGACGGTACGGATAGTCCCAGGCCTGTTCAGGTTGGTGTTTCGGCCAACCAGAATGACGGTAGGTGTGCCGTGGCCGGGAATATAGGCGCCGGATGTGTCGACCACCTGGGTTAGGTTGACACGGGTAGCGAAAAGTGTCTCGATCATCTTTTTGCCAAACTCGCGCTTCATGAATGAGTTGGCCGTGATCTGCCCGACGTACCCGGCACCCATTCCAGCCGCATCAGCGGTCTTGCCAAGATCGAAGAAGCGCTGAGCGAACGGCACCGAGAGGGCATACTCGCGATAGCAGGTGTCGTACATGTCACGGTAGGCGTCGCTTAGGTTCTTGTCTTTGACCGTGATGTAGGGCGGATTGCCGACCACGACGTGGTAGCGGCCGGCGCCGAGGATGCCGGGGTGGTTCTGCACGTCCTCGGTCGCGTAGGCGAACTCGACCAACGGGTCCTCGCCGAAGAGAGTCCCCTGCCTGTGCTTCATGAGAGAGTCTCCGACAGCGAGGTGTAGGGGGAGGACGAAGTTGGCCGTGCCGGCGAGGGTCTTGATGCCGCTGGCGCGGAGGGCGGCGACGAGGAGGCGGAAGCGAGCGATGGCTATGGCAAAGGGGTTGATGTCGACGCCGTGGACTGCGTCGAGGGCGAGGCGTACGCGCTCGTGAGGGTCCCGGTTGGGGGCGTGCTGCTCCCACTCCGTCAGGAGGCGGTGGAAGGCACCGAGGACGAAGTGGCCCGAGCCGCAGGTCGGGTCGATCATCTTGACCACGTCGTGGCCGAACTCTTCGATTGCCGGAGTCAGCGTCAGGTCGAGGATGAACTCCTCGACGAACTCCGGCGTCTGGAGCAGGGCGTAGGTCTTGCGGGCCGCCTCGGAGAGGTCCTGGTAGAGGTCGCCGAGGAAGCGCGTGTCCCACTCCGGGTCGGTGAAGTCGTGGACCAGGCCGCCAGTCTCGCCACGTCGACGCCAGAAGGCGATCAGGTTTTTGGCCTCGTCGTGAGACAGCGGGACCTGGTAGAGGGGGTTGTGCCGCTTGTCGAACAGCGACTTGCCGGCCTGGGTGCTGGCGATGGCATCGAAGCCCTGGTGCAGCCAATCGCGCAGCGTCTTGTCGGGCTGGTCGCGGAAGAACTGCGCCTCGGCCTCCTCGGCCAGCACCAGCCGGTCCCCCGGCCCGGCGAGGTAGGGGTCGGGCAGCAGGCCGTTGTCCTCGCAGAAGCGTACGAAGACGGTGCCGAGCACCCAGGCGACGGCGACCTGGGTGACGCGCTCGTCGCGCCAGGCCGCCCAGGTGGCGGCGGTGCGCCCGACCTTGAAGGCGTGGTCGTACTCGCCACGCAGGCGGAGGCGCACCTCCTCGACCGACTCGGCCTGCTCCCGCAGGTCCTTTTCCAGGTTCTTGACCTGCTTCTGCAGGTCGGACAAGAGCAGCTTCCGGTCGATCACCCGACGACTCTAGCCGTCCCGTCAACGGGACGGGGCTACCCGTAAGGCCTGTTTCCGTCGCCGGCCCGCTACCTACGGCTCCCGCGTCCAGAGCTTCGCGTCGTTCACGAAGACCACCCTTGGCCTGTGGCGGGCTTCAGTCAGCCGCGAGGCGAGCATTGATCCTGGCTACCGCCTCGTCCCGTGCCGAGGGGTCCGACGACCACACCATCGTGGTCCGGCTCGAAAGAACCATGAAGACCACCCGACCGCCCGTCCTGGTGGTGATACGCAGCCGTGGCGGCGTATCGGCATGGGCGGCGACAGCCTCGATGTCCACCAACGCGATCCGCCGGACACGGCCCAAGCCTGCTACGGGCGTGAACGTCACTTCTTCGTCAGTTAGCGCGAGTGTCCCGCCGAGCAAGGCGAGCCGTCCCGCAAACGAGGTGCCCGAGGAGACGGGCACGCTCGCCACCCACCGGTTGTTGCCGCTCGTCACAAATGGATCCTTACCCGGGAAGCCTGTTGGAGTCACTATCTTGCAGGGCGACACCAACTTTCCGCCATCACGGAGTCAGTCGCGCTGGCCGTCCGGGCGATCGCCGTAACGTCCACTCCCTGATCTGCGAGGGGCGGGCATCGAGCTTCCCTGCCCCGGGGTGAGACTGCCAGTGCAATGCCATCAACACCGCCAGCTACCCGTTGACGCATAGACGATGGGTCCGGTCGAGCGCCGATCCGGCCAGCCCCGCTACCTACGGCTCCCGCATCCAGAGCTTCGGGTCGTTCACGAAGACGCCCTTGCCCTGGTGGCGCCAGATCACCCTCAGCGCTTCGAGCCGCACGTAGACCTGCTTGACGGTCGACGGGCTGACCTTGTGCGTCGTGGCGAGCTGCGTGATTGAGGGCAGCTTGTCGCCCGGCCTGAGCTTCTTCGCTCTGATGTCGGCGACGATCTCGTCGGCGATGCGGATGTAGTCGGCGGTGATTGGCATGACTCCCCCTGCGTGGCACGCCAATTCGATCACGCAACGACACCTTGCAACAACTCATCGTTTGACTCAGATGACTGGGACAGCTAAGTTGAGAACTGCGTCTCCCCTTGCGTGGCAACAAGGAGTAGAGGCGTTCCCCTGGTCGGGGCGGGTGTTTCGTGCCCGTCCCGGCCTCATCCGGCTGCTCTGTCGTCGTACCGCTGAATCGGGCCGCGGACGACCCGCCCTTCCAGACCCCACCGCGCGGAGCCTGCGCGCTCCCGCCTGCCCGCAGAGAGGATCGTCGTGGCTCAGGTGTATCGAGGCGGTCAGCCCTACCCGGCCGGCTGTCCGGGCCGGTTGACGCCGCACGAGGTGCGGACCCGCGAGTTCGCCGCGTGCCGGCGCGGTGTCGACCCCTTGGAGGTACGCGAGTTCCAGGCCCGGGTGGCCGACGAGCTGGCCATGCTCAACGAGACGGTACGGCTGCTCAGCCAGGAGAACGACCGGATCAAGCGGGCGCTGCGCGACTGGCAGACCATGCACGCGCGGGAGTGCCGGCCGCCGGAGGAGTACCACCGCAACTCCGGTCACTGGTGACCGCGCGCCCCTCCCCCGGCGACCTGCTCGTCGTCGACGGCCGGGCCTCGGTGCAGTTCGGCGGGGACCGCGCCCTGACCTTCCGCGTCGTCTCGGTCTCCGACCAACCGACGTACGCCGGCTGGATCTGGCTGACCGGCTACGTCCTCGACCGGCGCGGCGAGGCGACCGACAAGCGCGAGATCTACGTCCAGCTCGCCGGCCTCCGCCCGGCCCCTCCTCCTGACACCCCGTCCCGCCGCGCCCCGCGCTCCCGCCCTGCCTCGTCCTATGTTCGGCGACCTGATCAGGGCAGCGCCGCGAGTGGCGACCGCGCCGGACTGCGCGCCGGGGCTGATGCTGGGTGACGCCCTCGGTGCGACGGGTGGCGCGGCGCCGCAAACAGGTGCGGAACAGGTCGAGGCGAGCGGCCCCCAGTGGTGGGGCCGCTATCTCGACCGCTGACGATCGAGGGTGGCCGGCCGCCGCTGCGAAAGCGCGGTGGCGGTGCCGGCCGGTGCCTGCGCACCGACCATCCTCTGGTACGCGACCCGGAGTGTCGGCGCCACGATCTCGTAGAGGTAGGGAACACCGTTGAGCCCTCCCCAGCGCAGCTTGCCCCAGGCGGAGGGATTGGTGAACGACGCGACGAGGGTGCCGACGCCCGCGAGTCGCGCCTGTTCGAGGTGCGGGGCAACCTGACGGCGCCGGCCCATCAGCTCGGTGAGCACCTTGTGGACCTGGACGCCCTGCACGATGCACAGCGTCGGCTCCAGGATCTTGACCGTCGCGGCCAAGTGCGGAAGGCAGTTGCGGCTCATGGTCGCGTCGCTCAACGACCTCGCCCCGTTGGCGGTGGCCGAGCAGAGCCGCAAGTTCGCCATGGCGTACGCGTCGAAGACATGCACCGGTTGCCGCACCCCGCTCATGCGGAACTGCTCGCCTTCCCGATCGGCTCCCGGCTTCCGCCCCACCGCGAGCCGGATGGCATTGGTGGTGCCCTTCATGTGCGGATTCCGGTCACTGAACGGCAGCTCGGCCGACTTCATGACCTCAGCGTGGCGCTGATCAAGAGTCACGTGCTCTCTCGGGTGCACCGTGTCCATCGCGATGACCAGGATGCGGCACGGTTTCCCGCCCAGCGTGAGGTCGTAGTGACGGCCGACGTGTGAGAGCTGCCCGGCGGCGAAGGACACCTCGGGCCGCGGTGCCCCCCGCCCGTCGAACATGACGGCCCGCCGGCAACTGCTCAGCTTGCGGCAGACGCACTTGTCCGACGATCCGAGCACCTGCGCGCCCATGTACTGGCGCAGCTTCTCGACGCGCCTGACCGTGGCGAGAGTGTCGCTTGCCGCCGTCATGGCGACACCTCGGCATCGCTGCCACGGACTCCGGTTTCGGTACCAGCACCGGCCCTGGGTCGAGGGGGCGGTGGCGCGCTGCCTTCACTGGCAGTTCCCGCGCCGACGAGAGCGTCCCGGAGGAGGGCGGTCTCCTCGGCGCTCGGCGGTCGGGCTGATCCCTTATGCCACTCGACGACCAGCCGCTGGTCCGACGGCAACGCGTACGTCCGCACCGCCCGGCTGGGCACCTTCGACCCGTAGCGCCTGCCGCCGGATCCCAGCCTGCCCGTCCGCGGCAGCTTGAGCGCCTGGGCGATGCCGTCCCAGGGGCGGCCGAAGGCGAACACGTCCCGCACCGGCAGTTCCGCGATCGGCTGCCACACGAACTCGTCGATGACCTCCGGCGGCGGCCGCAGTGGCGCGGTTATGGCCTTCGAGTGCCACGGGTAACACTCGAAGATCAGCAGGTCACGATGGTCGGCGGTCGGATCCTGGAGCCACCGGCGGGTGAACGCGAGCCGCGCCTGGTAGTACCTGTTCTCACCCATCTCCTGCGGCAGGGTCCATGGCGAGCGGTTGTACGGGCATGTCGTCGCCCACCTGCTGTACGAGCCGTGCTCCTTGATCTCCTTGGCGAAGAT
Organism: Micromonospora sp. URMC 107; assembly: GCF_051386315.1. Taxonomy (NCBI): domain Bacteria; kingdom Bacillati; phylum Actinomycetota; class Actinomycetes; order Micromonosporales; family Micromonosporaceae; genus Micromonospora; species Micromonospora sp. URMC 107. Next base: position 42,523 of record NZ_JBPQTK010000016.1, on the reverse strand, counting down.
GCCTTCCCGTGCCTGGAAGCGGGGACGGAATTCGCCAGGGTTCAGGCCCAGCACCACCATCCGTGGCGTGTGCTCCAGACCGAGGAGGTCACCATGGTAGAGCTCCGGGAACCCGTCACGAGTCACCTCGCCGGGCCCGACGCCCGCATAGGAGTCGAACCATGCCTTGAGTTCATCCGGCATTCGGTCTTCGCCGCTGAGCCATGATTCCACGTGGGCGTCCCAGAAGGCCGCGACGCGCTGCCGCGCGGAGGTCGTCATGACGAAAAGTTAGCGACGCGTGACTGGTCAGGCCAGGGCGCAACGCGAAGAATCAGCCTCGTGACCGAAACCTTGCGCCAATTGGCCGCGTTGCTGCGGGATCGCGACGAGTTGGACGCCCGGATCGCGGCGCTCACCGGGCGATCGGCACAGCCGGGGGACATCGGCGAGTTCATCGCCGCCCAGGTGTTCGACATCGAGCTGGCCGACACGGCGAACCAGGCCGGCTACGACGGCACCTTCCGATCCGGTCCGCTCGTCGGCCGGACGGTGAACGTCAAGGCCTACGGCGACGCCTTCGCCGGCCTCGACATCAGCCCGCACCCCTGCGACCACTACCTGATCCTCAGTGGGCCGGCCCGACCGCCGGGCGGCCTGCGGCACCACCGGTGGCGAATCTCCGCGGCGTACCTTCTCGACACCCGCCGCCTGCTCGCGACCCTCGCGGCCAGGGGTGTGAAGGTCGGAATCGCGACGAGCGTTCGCAGAGCCGACCTCGAGGTCGCCCAGGTCTTCCCCACTCCCGGGGCGCACGCCCCGATACGCCTCACGCCGGAGCAGACCGCGCTGTTGTCGCTGTTCACGTAGATCGCTCCTGCCCGCCGCCATCACTCGCGGGCCGGGCATGCGCAGCGCTGGTAATCGACCGCGCCGACTGGGGCGGACTGTCGTGATGACGACAGCACGCTGCTCCCACGATCGGCTGCGACACCGACCGCCGCACAAGCGATAGGCGATTTTCCATGGGAAAACGACGGCTTCCAACGCCACTGGATCAATAGGGGGAAGGCCCGCTCATTCTTGACAGGCATTTTGACGTTGGCATACTGGGCGGTGCCCGTTTCCCGGTGTGCGCCATCACGACAGATGCGGTGACCCATGGACGACCTGTCGGCAGCAGGCCTGGCCGCCGCAGCGAGCGCGGCTCTGATCCAAGCCATGGTCTCGGACGTGTGGCTCAACGTGAAGGACCACGCGGCACGCGTCCTCGGTCGCGACGAGACGGAGTCGATAGCCCGCGAGGACCGGGTCCTGGAGGATTCGCGCGAACGGGTGTTGACCGCCTCGCCGGAGCGCAGAGATGCGGCGTCAGCCCTGGAGGCGGCCCGGTGGGAGGGCCGGTTGCAGGCCCGGCTGGAGGAGGACCCGGACTTCGCCGTCGCGATACGGGAGCTGGTCGCCGCGGTCCGGGCGGCCGGCGCAGGCGTCGACCAGTCGACCACCGTGCAGCAGAACGTGACCGCCGGCCGGGATTCGTACACCGCAGGCCGTGATCTCACCGTGGGTCGCCCCGAACGAACCCCGTGAGTGACGCGTGACCGCGCCCCGGCAGGATGTCAGCGCACGCCGTGACGGCTATGTCGCGGGCCGGGACCTGCACCTGCACGTGGCGGGGCAGCAGCTCAGCCTCTATCCGGAGGAACGCTTCGCCGCGCCGCTGACCTACGATCGCGAACGGCCGATCTTCGTGCAGTACCTGAATCCGGAGATCCGGTCGTGTTACGGCCGCCCGCAGTCGGCCCGTTTCACGGAGACGGATCTGTCCCAGGCGCTGCACGCGACGCGGCTGGCCGTGCTCGCCACCGACGAGGAACTGATCCTGCCCGCGTCGTACCTGTTCGAGGTGCCCAGCCTGTCGGTCTTCCTCACCCGGATCCGGTCACTCGTGGTCCGCGGCGTGGTCCACTACTCCTCACACATCGCCGACCTCGCCTCCTACGTGGAGCACAAGGCCGTCGAATACCGCCGCGACGCCCGCAACCCCTACGAGCTGGCCCCGCACCGCAGCCTCACCGACGGCCTCGTCTGGCGACCCCGCTATGCGCAGAACACCGCCACCGACATCGGCCAGAGCTGGGGCACCGCGCTACAACCGGACGGCGAGCTGGCCACGACGCTCGCGAGCATCGCCGGTCGCTGGCCCCCGACGGCCGGTGACGTCGAGACGCACCTGCATGACGTGCCCGAACGGCTCGACGGTCAGGCCTTCATCAGCCGGTTCGTCCGGGCCACGGTGCCGGTGACGCTGGGCGCCGAGGAACGGGCCAGGATCGACATGTTCCTGTCCCGCGAATACCTCGCCAGCTACCTCCGCGACCTCGACGCCGCCATCGTCGCCGACTTCGACTTCGGCGACTTCTCCTGCGGGATTCGCCAACTGCGGACGTCCCTCGCGGACCGCGTGCTCTCCGCCCGCTCGTTCGACCTCGGCCTGCGATGGCTCGGCATCCATGACTTCGTCCACCGCAGCGCCCGCTAGCCTGAGCTGCTCACCCTGCGCTCGACTCCCGAGTTCGGCGCCGTCGCCACCGCCACGCAGCATCCGGTGCTCCGCGCCCGGCTCCGCGAGGCGGTGATCCGCGGGCGGAAGCGCCTCAGGTTCCAGAACGCGGCGACCATCCAGCAGGCGCTGACCGTGGTGGCCGTCGTCGCCAACAAGCTCGATGTCACGTTGAACCAGGCAGATCCCGACCGAAGGGCACGATGATGCTGATTTCCGTTTACTGTTCCGGGTCGATCATCAAGGGCGGAGGCGATCAACAACGTCTCTGCTGGACGGATGTGGAGCGGGAGGAGGTCGCGGCCGGGGCGGCTCCCTGCGACGTCGTCTTCCTCAATCCGGACGACCCGATCCCCGACGCGGGCAACACGTTGGGCCAGTTCGGCCGGGACATGTACCAGGTGATGGTGGCGACGGCGGTCATCGTCGACGCCCGGGTACGCCGCGGGATCGGCATCGGTGTCGAGATGGCGGCAGCGGTCACGCTGGGAACGCCCGTGGTCGTGGTCGCTCCCCGCAACTCGCAGTACCGCAGTGACGTGCTGGAATATCGGGGCGTGCGGGTGACCGACTACGTGCATCCGCACGTGGCGGCGCTCGCCACCGAGGTGGTCGACGACTTCGCCGCCGCCGGTCACGCCCTCGTGTCGCTGGCCGACCGACCCAGGGCGGCCCAACCTCGCCCTGCCTGGCTGTCAACCGCACTGAACGAGTACGAGAGCAACGTGCTCGGCATCGACACACCGATGCTCGACGCGCTCCGAAGGATCAGGGCCGGTGCGGCGCGAGTGCCCAGCACGACGGCATGATCGCCGACACGGGGTCCAGCGCCGTCGAGCCGATCGGCACCAGCACGGGGGTGACCGGTCTCCACCTGGTGCACAACCGGCACCTGGAAACGCTGCTGTTCGACCGCAACCTGACGGGCCTGCCGTTCCGGCGGGCGTGCCTCGCCAGCAGCAGGGAGTTCGTCCGGCACATCCGGGACGAACTCGACGGCGCGGATATCGCCGAGCTGATCGTCCTGAGCAAGGGCCTGGTCTACCAGCTCGCGGAGGCGGTCGCCCTCGAGGCGGGCCGGAACCTGCCGGCGAACCTGGTCTCCACGAGCAGGGTGGCCGTCGCCTCCGACGATGCCATGGTCGAGGTGTCCTACGCACGGTTCGACGCCGGCGGCTCGACGCTGCTGATCGGCGACACCGTCGCCTCCGGCGCGACGATCGTGGCGGCGCTGCGGGAATACCAGCGGTTCCACCCGGTCCGTCGCCTGTACGTGCTGTCGTACGCCGGCGCCCTGCACGGTGCGGCCCGCATCGCCGACTACTGCGCCAGGAGCGGGATCGAGTGCAGCATGCTCTTCGGCCTGGCGGCGTTCGGGCTCGCCGAGAACGGGTTCGACCTGTCCTTCCTGCACCCCGCGACCGTCACCAGGGACGCCTACCGCGAGCGGGCCCGACGGCAGTTCGCCGGCAAGCCCGTCTCAGCCGTCGGGTGGGACTTCGGCTCGCAGGCCATGGCACCGGAGAAGTACCGCCAGCTCTGCTGGGTCGAGGCCGGCTTGTGGGAACTGCAGGGCTCACCGGCCCTCGCCGTGGCCCGCGAGCCGGAAGACATGACAGCCCTCGCGCACGAGGCACCGGCGTACGCGGGCACCACGTTCCAGGCTGCGGGCAACGACGCGGTCCGAGGCGCCGAGGCCATGGTGGACGCTCGTACGTCAAGCGGTGACTGCGCTGCGGTGGGCGTTGACGACCCAGGCGTCCGGTAGGGCGATCCACTCGTTGTCGCCCACCCGCACGACCGCACCATCCAGCTTGGGCAGCAGCGCCGGATCCTCCATCGGGCAGAGCAGCCACACGTCGCCCGCCCCGGCACGCGCCGCGTCAGCCAGCTCGTAGAGCCGGTCCACCGCCCGGTAGCGCGCCAGCACCGCCGCGTCGTGCAGCAGCACCGGCCCCTCGTCGGCCCGCAGCTCCGCGCGCAGCTCGGGCGCGGCGAGCTGCCACGCCTGCTCGACGTACTCGCCCAGCTTGATCGCCGGCCGAGAATCAGGCGCCGCGATGTCGGCTCTCAGCACCGTCTCCCAGGTCGGCTTCGGACGCGCGTCGACCAGGGCGTGCAGGTGGTCCAGGAAGCGGGCCGCCACGTTGACCGGCCGGGCGTCGAAGCGCCGGATCAGTTCCTCGCGGGCCAGGGCGTACCGGTTGAGGCGTACCGTCAGGGCCCGGAACCCTCCGGCGGACCTGGCGCCCGTCAGCCGCTCCTCGGCCCGCATCGCCGCTGCCAGCTCCGGCGACTCGGCCGTCCACCGGCTCGGCGCGGCCGTCGCCGACGGGCGGCGCTGCATGATCGACATGGAGGACGACGCGTTGCGGGGCGGCGGCGGGACGTACCGGTCGCGGTCCCAGCGCAGCTCGAAGCCGGCCTCGGCGAGCAGCCGATCCAGCTTCGGATGCCCCGGCAACGGCTCCAGCTCGGGGAACCGCGCGGCGACCCGGTCGGCCACCTGCGTGGGGGTCAGGCCGCGCCGCTTGTCGGGCCCGGTCGCCGGTGGCACCACACCGGCCTGGGCCAGCCGCAGCGCCCGCACCGGGTCGAGGTCGCGAGGGTAGAGCTCTAGCCGCGCGGTCGCGGCGGCCCGCTCCGAGGCCACCGCCGCGAGCAGCACCCGTCGCCGCTCGTCGATCGCGTCGGCCGCCCCGCCGGGCGCGGTCACGGCCGCGAGGGTACGCAGCACCGTCGCCGGGCTGGGCAGCACCTCGCTGGCGGCGAGCCGGTCGGCGGCCTTACCGAGCGCGTCGGCGTAGTCGAGCAGGGCCGGCGCGGCCGGGGTGTCCGGGGCGTCGTCCTCGCCCGCTTCGAGGGCCACCAGCAGCCGCTCGCCGTGCCGGCGCAGCAGCAGACGCGGCTCGTCGGCCAGGGCGTCGATCTCCACGGCGGCCCGCACCGCGGCGAGCGCCACCGCCCGGCGCAGCGCGTCGCCGGTACGCACCGAACCCCGACTGCCGAGCAGCGCCGTGGCCAGCTCGGAGACGCCCATCACCCGACCGCCGTCGCGCAACAGCTCGATGATCTGCGTACGGACGCTGCCGACGACGGGGATGTCGTGCCAGCGCTTGCGCTGCTTGCCGAGGATCTGCGCGATGCGGGCAGAGCTCACGCCCAGCGCGGTGGCGACCTGCGGCTGCTGCGGCCAGGACGGCAGCGCCGGCAGCGTGCCGGAGGAATCGGGCAGGTGCAGCAGCAGTCGGGTGCCCTCGATCTCGGTGCCGTTGCGGCCGTTCTTCGCCGGCAGCAGCAGCGTGGCGATCGCGTCCACGCCGACGCGCACCAGATCGGCGTCGCCGTGCCCGGCGTCGGTCTCGGTGGCCACCTCGGCGGTGGCCGCCCTGCGGGCGGCGGGGGTGGTGGAGATGGTTTCCCGCTCCCCCAGCCGGCCGCGCCACTCCTTGACCCGACGCTGCAGCTCCTTGCGGGTCCGCGCGCCGAGGCCGGGGAGGGTGGCGAGCTTGTTCGCCACGGTGAGTAGCTCGCCGACGGTGGTGGCCTCCAGCCGGTGGGCGGCGGAGACGGCCCGCGGGGTGAGGCCGGCGGCCTCCAGCGCGGTGGCCCGGGTCGCCCTGGTCGCGGCCTCGTCCCGGGCCGCCTCGGCGGCCTGCTCGTCCGGCTCGTCGGCCTCGATCTCCGGGTGGTCGGTGCCGACCGGAGCGCTCGCGTCGGAGCGACGGAACACCTGGTGCCAGGCGTCGCGCATGTCCTTCAGTGAGGTGAACCGCTGCCGGTGGTCGCGGTGCAGCGCCTGCCGGAAGAAGTCGACCAGATCGTCGCGGATCGCCGGGTCGAACGCCTCCACGGCCAGCACCGGCGGGCCCTCGGTGAGCTGCGGCTCCGTGCCGCCGTCGCCCCAGACCGGCAGCTCGCCCGAGGCCATCTCGTGCAGGGTGACCGCGAGGGCGTACCACTCGGCATGCTTGTCGTAGACCTGCCGGTTGGCGGTGCCGAGAAACGGGTCCAGGTAGCGGGGGGTGCCGGCGGCGGTCTCCTTGACCGACACCCCGGCCAGGGAGAAATCGAACAGCACCAGCTGCCGGGTGCGGTTGGGGCGGATCCGGATCGCGATGTTGTCTGGCTTGATGTCGCGGTGGTAGACGCCCTCGCCCTCCAGGTAGTCGAGGGCGCCGAAGAGGTAGTCGCTGTAGGTTTCCAGCTCATCGACGGTGAGCCGACCGTCGTCGCGCAGCTTGCGGGCCAGCGTCAGCTCGCCCGCATGCTCCAGCACCACGACGGTGCGGTTGCCGAGCTGCAGCGGTTCGGGCCGGGCCAGCCGGATCACCCGGGAGTCGGTGAGCGGGCCGAGCACCCGCGCCTCGTGCGCGAGCCGGGCGCCCTTCTCGTCGGAGAGGCCGACCTTGAGCACCTCGTCCTTGCCGGTGCGCTCGTTGTGCGCGAGGAACGCCCGGCAGGTCGAACCGGTGCCGAGGCTCTTCCTGATCGTCCACTCGCCGACCCGGTCGCCGCCGCGCGCCTCCAGCGGGTCGACCTGCTCCGGCTCCGGTTCCTCCGGGTGCACCGAGGCGGGCGGCGGGGCGGTCAGCTCGTCCTCGACCTCCTGCAGCATCTCGACGAACTCGGCGACGGTGGTGAGTCGCTGGGTCGGCACCGGGGCGGTGGCCGCCTGGATCAGCTCGTCGGCGAAGAGGCTGATCCCGTCGGCCACGGCGGTGGCGCGCAGCCCGTTGTCCCGGGCCAGCCGGGAAAGGAGTTCGGGACGCTTCGCCGCCGGTGGCTCACCCGTCAGGATCAGGTACGCCAGCGCGCCCAGCCCGAAGACGTCCATCGCCACCGGGTCGGGCTTCGGGGCGGTCAGCTCCGGCGCGAGGTACACCTCGGCGGAGCGCTCGATGTGCGAGGCGGCGTGCGAGGAGAGAGTGACCGGGTCGCCGCTGCTGCCGCCCGCGGTGTCGGCACCCCGGGTGGCCGCCTGCCAGTCGCTGACCTGCAACTGCGGCACCAGCCAGGCCTCGTCCTCGCTGCCGCCCCGCCGCCGCCGACCAGGGCTGACCAGCACGCTGCGGGCCGACAGGGCGCGATGGTGCAGCCGCCGGCGGTGCGCGTACGCCACCGTCTCGGCCAGCTGACGGATCATGGCGAGCCGGCTCAACGCGTCGAGGCGGTCGCCATACTGGGCCATGTAGTGGTCCAGCCGGATGGAGCGAGGGTCGTACCGGAAGATCAGCGCGGGCCCGGCCTCGTGCGACTCCATCGAGTCGACCCGCACTATGCCCGGGTGGTTGATGCCGTGCAGGACGGTCATCTCGCGCTTCGCGGCGCGTTCGATGCTGGCCCGCTCGGACTGCACAGCGTTGCGTTCGACCAGGTAGATCCGGATTCGCCGGTGCTCGCGTTCCAGCTCCCGGTGGCGGGCGTGGTGGTCCTGCCACGTCGGGCCCAGGTCGAACGGGCGGGTCTCCAGCTCCCACGACCCGATCTGGTAGTGCTTGCGGCTGCGGGCGATGCCGACGGCGTTGAGCAGCTCCGGCAGCGCCGCGGACACCTCCTTGGTGACCCGCTGCCGCTCGTCCTGCGGCGGACGCTGAAGCAGCCACCCGATGGCCGGCAGCGGGCCGGGCTGGTGGCCGGGAGCCGGCTCGGGGCCGTGGATGCCGTGCAGGTGATGCTCAGCGAGGTTGACGATCAGACCCGGCTTGGCGAGGAAGACCGCCGCCTGCACGAAAGGAATCCTGACCGGCGCACCCGGCCGCTGGTTCGCCGCCGCCTGGAGCAGGGACTTGAGCTTCTTGGCCTTGGCGTCGGCCAGATGCAGCGGGTTGTCGAAGGTACGGGTGCTGTTCGGGCCGTACAGGATCCAGTTGGAGCCGCTGGAGGTCAGCCAGCCGGTCAGGCTCTTGATCTCGATGAGGTAGAGCCCGCCCGGGCCCGCCACCAGCAGGTCGACCTCGTAGGGGTGGCCGGTCTGCGCGGTGAAGGTGAAGTTCGACCAGGCGCGGTAGGGCTCGGTGTCGGGCAGCAGCGCCTGGACGTGCGCCAGCGCCTCCCGCTCGTGTGCGAACTGCGACGGCGTGATCGTCGTCCACCGGCCCTCCTGCATGCCGACGATCCTAGGGGCAGGTCAGCGGGTGGCGGTGACCGCCGTTCCGGTGGTTGATGCTGCGCCGGCCCCTACCCACAGGAGTCGCAGACACCGCTTGTCGGCAATTGGACGAAGCAGGTGGCACACACTGGCCGGCGGGGCTCGGGGGCCTGATCGCGTCGGCGCTTCAGGGTCTCCCGCAGTTTCGGCGCCAGCGCGGGTACACCGCCACCTGCCGGCAGAGCGGCCCCGAAGTGGCGGTAGCAGGCCAGCCGGGCCTGGGCGGCATGCTTCTCCCGGGCGATCTCGTCCGCCACCTGCGGTTCCTCGATGATCCGAAGGACCTCGTCGTATCCGGGGCCGACCGTCCCGTCCTCGCCCTCACCGCCAGCGCGCTCAGCGGCGGGTCACCCCGGCGGCGGGCCTCGTGGATGACCCGGTTGAGGACTTTCCCGATCCAGTTCTGCAGCAGGGCGGACGTCCGGATGCCGGAGGCGGCCTGGAACCTGTCCCTCAGCTCGCCGTAGGTGATGATCGCGTGGTAGCTCCGGGCCACCTCGACCAGGATGTCGTACGCGTGCTCGGCCCAGACGTCCCAGGCTTCCTGCGCGCTGATCTGGTCGCCGTTCTCCCGCCAGTACCCACGCTGTCGCAGCACGCTTGCCTCCTGCTCGGACGGTGCGGCCAACTCCGCGAGGTGAGCGTAGGTGCAGAGGCACGCTTCGGGGGTCCCTGCCATGCGAGCTACAACTGGCGCAGTGGCGTGGCCCGGTCTGCGGTCGCGACAGGGTGAGACGAAGCACGACCGGTACGGCGAGGCCGTGACATCGGATGAATATGCTTCCCAGGGTGACCAAGGTGACGGCGGAACAGCTCGCGACCGCTCGGGGCTGTGTGCTCGGGCTGATGCTCGGTGACGCCATGGGCGCGACGGGCGGCACGGTGCCGGCGTCCGGGCCGCTGCGGGCGACCAGCGCCGGTCAGCTCGCCTGCTTCACCATGGACGGCCTGATCCGCGCCCATGTCCGCCACCGGCACCGGGGCATCTGCCACCCGCCGAGCGTGGTGTGGGAGTCGTACCGGAGCTGGGCCGCGATCCAGGGCATCCCCGGCTTCACGGTCGACCACGGGGGCCACTCGCCGGCGGGCTGGCTGGCGAAGGTGCCGGCGCTGGCGGAGCGGCGCGGATCGGCGCCGGCGACGGTGGCGGCACTGCAACGCCGGAAGATGGGCACGGTCGACGAGCCCAACGGTACGAGCACCGGGGCGCACGCGCTCACCCGTACCCTGCCGGTCGGCCTCTACCCGTGCGATCCGGCCGAGATGGCCGCCCTCACGCACGCGGGTGATGCCGTGGGGGCGGCCGGGCTGGCCGGTGCGGTGATCCGGCTCCTCGCTGGGGACCACGGACTCGTCGAAGCCCTGGAGAGCGTGGCGTCGGAGCCCGGACAGTGGTCCGAGGCGGCGGAGCGGTCCCTGGCTCCGGCCCTGGCGGCGGCCCGGTCTGGCGCGGCCTCGGCGCACGAGCTGGCCCGCCTCGCCCCCGACGCGCGGGCGGTTTCCGCGCTGGCCGGCGGCGTCTACACCACAGCCTGCTTCCCGGGGCGGGAGACGGTGCGCGAGGCCCTTCTCTTCGCCGCCTCGGCCGGCGATGGCGGCCACGCCGCTACGGTGGCCGGCGCTCTGCTGGGTGCGGCGCACGGGCCGGACGCGCTTCCGGTCGACTGGCTGTCCCGGTTGGAGTTGGCCTGGACGGCCGACACGCTGGCCCGCGACCTCGTCACCGAACTGCACGACAGCCCGTCGGGAGGCGAGTACTTCCCGCCGACCGATCCCCACTGGCGGACCCGCTACCCCGGCTGACGTCGAGGGGCGGCCTGTGGGCCCCGTGCCGGACGCCTGGCACGGGACCAAGGCGCGGAGCGCCAGCACCGAGCGCTGTGCCGGCGGTGCCCGCACGTACGCCAGCGCCTCCCGTTCCTGCGGAAACCCCGGCGGCGGAGCCTCGTCCACCGGCCCGCCAGCGGCCACGGGACTCCTCCGGCGCGGGCTTGACCCTCGAGTGGGTCGAGCCCACAGCCTGTGCGGCGAGAGCCCGACGGCCGGCCGACCAGCCCCCGACCGCGAGGAGCACAGTGGACACGATCGACCCCGACGAGGTCATGGCGACCGTGGGCCGCGCCCTGGAACTGGGGCGGGCCGGCGACCGGAGCGCCGCACGCGACGCCCTCACCGAACTCTGGGACCGGGTCGGCGACACCGGGGACGCCCTGCACCGCTGCACCATCGCGCACCACCTGGCCGACCTTCAGGAGTCGGTCGCCGACGAGGTGACATGGGACCGCCGCGCGCTGGCCGCCGTCGCCGACCTCAGCGACGAGCGCGTCCAGCGGCACCACGCCTCGTTGCAGGTCCGCGCCTTCCTGCCGTCCCTGCACCTCAACCTCGCCGATGGCTACCGCCGTGCCGGCGAGGTCGCACGCGCCCGGCACCATCTGACGGTCGCGGCGCCCCTCGCCGCCGAGTTACCGGACGACGGGTACGGCACGATGATCCGCGACGCGATCGCACGGGTGACCGGGCTGCTCGACACCGGATCGCGGGAACCGCTCGCCGCCCCGTGACACCACGCGGGCCGCCCCGCACCCGGTCAGCTCGGGACGTCGCGGCGGCGGAAGCCGGCCGTCCCGGCCGCCAGCAGCGCCGCCGCCACCGCCGTCAGCACGACCAGCGGCAGCGCCGCCGGGTCGACCGCCGGCGCCGACGGCACATGGGTGTACGGCGACAGGTTCAGCGCCGCCTGCGGCAGGTCGAGCACCGCGCCGAGCTGCCCGAGCAGCAGGAACGCGATCAGCACCGCCCAGGACAGCGCCACCGACCAGCGGGGCAGCAGCCCGAACAGCGCCGTCACCACCCCGACGACCACCAGCAGGGCCGGCAGCCGTACCAGCGCCGCCCCGCCCAGCTCGACCGCCCGGCCGACGGGGTCGCCGGCGACCAGGCCGTAGCCGAGCCCGGTGGTGAGCCCGCCCAGCAGCACCAGGGCGAGCGCGCCGAGCGTCGCCGCGGCCACCTGGGTGGCCAGCCAGCGGGTACGGCCGACCGCGGTGGCCAGCACCGCCTCCAGCACCCCGTCGGTCTCGTCGCCGCGCGTGCGCAGCAGCGCCTGCACGACGTACGCCCCGATGGTCAGCGCGAACAGCCCCAGCATCGCCGCCAGGTACGCGTCGATCAGCCGCGCGCCGCCGCCCATGGCGCTGATCGCCTCGGCGGCGGCCGGGTTCTCCTCGATCATGGCGTTGAACTCGTCGCCGGCGATGCCCATCGAGAACCCGAGCACCGCCACCCCGACCGCCCAGCCGAGCAGCGCGCCGCGTTGCAACCGCCAGGCCAGCCCGGCGGGGCTGAGCAGCCCGGGCGCGGCGGTGGCCGGCCCGCGCCGGGGCGCGACGAGCCCGGCGCCGATGTCCCGCCGCTCGGCGAGGGCGTAGGCGCACGCCACCCCGGCAACCAGCAGCGCGACGGGCAGCGCCAGCACCCACCAGCGTTCGCCGCCGAAGGCGCGCACCTGGTTGCCCCAGCCGAGCGGCGAGAGCCAGGACGGCCAGGCGCTGACCACCCGCAGGCCGCCGTCGGTCTGCTCGCCCAGGACGTCACCGGCCGCGCGGAGCAGGAAGGCGATCCCGACGGCGGCGGCGGCGAGCGCGTTGGCGCCCCGGGAGGTGACCGACAGCTGCGCGGTGACGGCGGCGACGCCGGTGAACGCCACCCCGACGCCACCGACGGCGGCGGCCGCGGCGACGGACCCGGCGAGTGGCAGGCCGGCGCCGGCCAGGGCGGCGGCGAGCAGGACCGCGGCGGCCACGTTCGCCGTGACGACCACCAGCAGGGCGGCGGTGAGCAGCGCGTACCGGCCGACGACGGAGGCGCCGAGCAGCTCCGCCCGGCCGGTCTCCTCGTTCTGCCGGGTGTGCCGCACCACCGCGAAGGTGCTCAGCAGCGCGGCGAGCAGGGCCAGCGTCACGTACGTCTCGGCGACCACCACCGCCCCGAGGTCCGTGCCGACGATCGGCCCGTTGAACGCGCGGGCGACCAGGCTGGACGCCGACGTGCTGGCGTACCCGACGCGGGCCGCCTCGTCCGGGTAGAAGCCCTTGACGCTGCCGGCGAGGGCGTAGCCGAGCAGGGGCGTGCCGAGCACCCAGACGGCGAGCCGGACCCGGTCGCGGCGCAGCACGAGCCGGGCGAGCCGCCCGGTGCCGGTGAACGCGCTCACCGGGCACCCGCCGGGCGGTCGGCGCCGGGGCGGTGGCCGTCGGTCGGGCCCGCCACGGGCGCGGAGGGGCCGGCGGCGACGGCGGCGCGCTCGTCGCCGTAGTGGCGCAGGAACAGCTCCTCCAGGGTGGGCGGGGCACTGGTCAGCGCGCGGACGCCGAAGCCGACGAGGTGCCCGAGCAGTTCGTCGAGGTGGGCGGGCTCGACCTCCAGGTGGGTGCGCCCGTCGACCTCGCGCACCTCGTGGACGCCGGGCAGGGCGTCCAGGCCCGTCGCCGGTCGCGCGGTCTCGACCGTCACCGCCGTACGCGTCAGGTGGCGCAGCTCGGTCAGGGTGCCGGACTCGACGGTGCGGCCCTCGCGGATGATGCTGACCCGGTCGCAGAGCGCCTCGACCTCGGCCAGCACGTGGCTGGAGAGCAGGACGGTGGCGCCGTCGCGCTTGAGCTGGCGGACCTCGTCCTGGAACACGGCCTCCATCAGTGGGTCGAGCCCGGAGGTCGGCTCGTCGAGCACGTAGAGCTCGACGTTCGAGGCGAAGGCGGCGACGATGGCGACCTTCTGCCGGTTGCCCTTCGAGTAGGTGCGGCACTTGCGCGTCGGGTCGAGGTCGAAGCGCTCCAGCAGGGCGGCGCGGCGGCGCCGGTCGAGGCCGCCGCGCAGCTGGCCGAAGAGGTCGATCGCCTCGCCGCCGGAGAGGTTGGGCCACAGGTTCACGTCGCCGGGCACGTACGCCAGGCGGCGGTGCAGCGCGACCGCGTCCCGCCAGGGGTCGGCGTCGAACACCCGCACGTCGCCCGCGTCGCGGCGCAGCAGGCCGAGCAGGACGCGGATCGTGGTGGACTTGCCGGAGCCGTTGGGGCCGAGGAAGCCGTGCACCTCCCCCGCCCCGACCCGCAGGTCGAGCCCGTCGAGCGCGCGGACGCTGCCGAATGTCTTGACCAGGTCCTCGATGGAGATGACGGGCATGACCCCTCCTGCCGCTGGTGGTGCCAACGACCCCACTGTATTGACCGATGGTCAGTCGAATCAACAGTGTCGCCTGCCACCGGTCAGTCGCGGCTAGGCTTGCCGCCATGACCGTCGAGGCGCCCGACGACACGCGTACCCGGATCCTGCGCGCCGCGCTCGACCTGTTCGCCGAGCACGGCTACCAGCGCACGCCGCTGCGGCAGATCGGCGAGCGGCTGCGGCTGACCAAGGCCGCGATCCTCTACCACTTCCCCACCAAGGAGCACCTGCTCACCGCCCTGATCGAGCCGCTGGTGTCCGACCTGGAGGCGCTGCTGGCCGCTGCCGAGGCGGGGCCGCCCGAGCGGGCCCGCGCGACGGTGCTGGAGGGGTGGGTGGACACCATGCTGGCCCACCGCCGCCCCCTCGGCATGCTCTTCCACGACATCGCCCTCGTCACGCGCGGCGACACCTACCACCGTCTGATGCGGATCGCGATGCGGGCCAACGACCTGATCGCCGGGGTGGACGCGGGGCGCCGGGAGCGGGTGCGGGCGGTGCAGGCGGTCGCCATGTGCAGCGACCCGGTCGTCTTCTTCGCCGACGTGCCGAACGCGGTGCTGCGGGCCGACATGCTCGACGGGGTACGCCGCCTGCTCGGCGACCCGCCGGTCGACTCCGACCCGACCGGCGACTCCGGCCCGGTTGGCGACACGGGCACGGCGGGGGTTCGGCGCCGGCCCGGGCGACCACGGGCGATGGGTCCGGAGCAGGTCGAGACGGCCCGACGGATGCACGCCGAGGGCGCCCACACGGCGGACGAGATCGCCGCCGCGCTCGGCGTCTCGCGGGCCACCCTCTACCGGCACCTCGACCCGGCCACCGGGGAATAATGAGACGGATATTGCGACGATTGTGAGACGGTGCCGCTGGCCGTCAGGCGGCGAGGGTGGCGTAGCGGCCGGCGCGCTCCAGCAGGCCGTCGTGGCTGCCGGATTCGACGATCCGGCCGTGGTCGAGCACGGCGATCCGGTCCGCGTTGCGCACCGTGGAGAGCCGGTGCGCGATGGTGATGGTGGTGCGGCCCCGGGCCACCTCGTCGAACGCCCGCTGCACGGCGCGTTCGGTCTCGGTGTCCAGCGCGCTCGTGGCCTCGTCGAGGATCAGGATGCGCGGGTCGCGCAGCAGCGTACGGGCGATCGCGAGGCGCTGCTTCTCGCCGCCGGAGAAGCGGTGGCCCCGTGAGCCGACGACCGTGTCGTACCCGTCGGGCAGCCCGGCGATCAGGTCGTGGATCTGGGCGGCGCGGGCGGCGGCTTCGATCTCGGCGTCGGTGGCGTCCGGGCGGGCGTAGCGCAGGTTCTCCCGCACGGTGGTGTGCAGCAGGTACGTCTCCTGGCTGACCACGCCGACGATCGCGGCCAGGTCGGCCAGGCGCAGGTCGCGCAGGTCGACGCCGTCGACGGTGATCCGGCCGCTCGTCGGATCGTGCAGCCGGCTGACGAGCGCGGCCAGGGTGCTCTTGCCGGAGCCGGTCTCGCCGACCAGGGCCAGGCCGGTGCCGGCCGGCACGTCGAGGGTGATCCCCGCGACGGCGGCGGTGTCGCTGCCCGGGTAGCGGAAGGTGACGTCGGTGAGGCGCAGCTCGCCCCGGACCCGGCGGGGGTCGACGTCGACCGGCTCGGCGGGGTCGTCCACCTCGACCGGCAGGTCCAGGTACTCGAAGATCCGGGCGAACAGCGCCAGCGAGGCGGTCACCGAGACACCCACGTTGAGCAGGCCCATCAGCGGGCGGAACAGCCCGCCCTGCAACGCGGTGAAGGCGACCAGCGTGCCGATGCTGAGCGTGCCGGCGGCACCGGGCAGGCCGGCGCTGAGGTAGATGACTGCCGGGATGGCGGCGAAGACGACGCTCATCGTGGCCATCCGCCAGCGTCCGGCGAGTTCGGAGCGCAGCTCCAGGTCGACCAGGCGGGCCGACGAGGCGGCGAAGCGCGCGGCCAGGACGGGTCCGGTGCCGAGGGTCTTGGCCAGGTGCACGCCGCTGACCGAGAGCCCCTCGTCCACCGTGACGTTGAGGTCGGCGAGCTCGCGCTGGCGCTGCGCGGTGATCTCGCGGCGCAGGTGGGCGACCCGGCGGGTCAGCCAGATGGCCGGCGGCAGCACGACGAGGGAGACCAGGGAGAGCCGCCAGGAGAGCGCGACCATCGCCGCCGCGGTGGCGACCACGGTGGTCAGGTTGGCCGCGATCGAGGTGGCGGTCGAGGTGACCACGCTCTGCATGCCGCCGATGTCGTTGGTGATCCGGGACTGCACCTCGCCGGTGCGGGTGCGGGTGAAGAACGCCAGCGACTGCCGTTGCAGGTGGGTGAAGACGTCGGTGCGCAGCCGGTGCATGACCTGCTGGCCGACCCGGGTGGAGATCCAGGTCTGCGCCACGCCGAGCACCGAGGTCACGGCGGCCACCGCGACCATGCCGGCCACCAGCCCGACCAGCAGCGTCAGGTCGCGCTCCGGCAGGGCCCGGTCGATCACGGCACGCAGCAGGAAGGGAGAGGCCATGGCGAGCACCGAGGAGACCACGATGATCGCGGTGACGGCGGCGAGCGCTCCCCGGTGCCGGGCGAAGAGCGCGCCGATGCGCCGCAGCGACACCTGGCGCGCCTGCTCCTTCTCGGCGGCGCTGACCTTGCGGGGGCCGCGGTCGCGGCCGGAGGGGACGGGTTCCAAGGGATGATTCCTCACGTAGGCAATGCTGAGGTTACCTCAACATGAGGGAGCAACAGCTTCCGCTGCTACGGTATTCCCGTGACGGCAGACACCGACAGCAGCGAGGACGGCCTGGCCGAGGCGTTCCGGGCGGTGACCCGGCGGCTGCGCCACCGCACGGGCGAGGCGCTCGCGCCCTGGGACGTGACGCCCGGCCAGTCCCGGGCGCTCGGCGTGCTGCTCCGGCACGGCGCGCTGCGACTCAGCGCGCTCGCCGAGCACCTGCGCATCGCCCCGCGCTCCGCCACCGAGGTCGTGGACGACCTCGAGGCGCGCGGGCTCGTGCGGCGCCGGCCCGACCCGGTGGACCGGCGCGCCACCCTGGTCGCGCCGACCGAGGAGGGCACGCGCGCCGGCGCCGCCATCCACGCCGCCCGCCGGGCCGCCGCCGAGGAGCTGTTCGGCCGGCTCGCACCCGCCGACCGGGAACAGCTCGCCCGCATCCTGCGTACGCTGCGCGACTGACCGGCCGCCCACCGCCCGGCGCCCGCGATCGGGTGCCGCCGGGGTTTGCCGCCCCCGGTGACGGGTAGCCCAGCCGCCCGTCCTGCCGACGGGATCGGACCCCTCGAAGCGGGCGGTCCGGCACCTCAGACGCCGACAGGAGTGGTGACGGTGGGTCCGGTGTCCCGCAAGTCCGGTGGCCGCTGACGATGTGCGGCATCAGCGGCGAGGCCAGGTTCGACGGATCGACGCCGGACGCCGACGCGGTGACCCGGATGAGCGAGGCGATGCGCTCCCGCGGCCCCGACGGCGAGGGCCTCTTCACCGACGGCTGGGTCACCCTCGGGCACCGCCGGCTCACCGTCATCGACCTCACCGAGGCCGGCTCCCAGCCGATGGTCCGGGAGGACCTCGGGTTGGCGCTGGTCTTCAACGGCTGCGTCTACAACTATCCCCAGCTGCGCGAGGAGCTGCGCGACGCCGGCCACACCTTCCACTCCACCAGCGACACCGAGGTCGTCCTGGTGGCCTACGCGCAGTGGGGCGAGGACTTCGTCGCGCACCTGGTCGGCATGTTCGCCGTCGTGCTGGTGGA
This sequence comes from Micromonospora sp. URMC 107, assembly GCF_051386315.1. Lineage (NCBI taxonomy): Bacteria > Bacillati > Actinomycetota > Actinomycetes > Micromonosporales > Micromonosporaceae > Micromonospora > Micromonospora sp. URMC 107. The sequence goes on along the minus strand of NZ_JBPQTK010000016.1, from coordinate 24,856 downwards.
CCGCAGGCGGCGTCGGCTGGTGCTCGCCCGCGACCGGCTCGGCATCAAGCCGCTCTACCTGGCGGAGTCACCCGGCCGGCTGCGCTTCGCCTCCACCCTGCCGGCGCTGCTGCGCGCGGGCGACGTGGACACCACGATCGACCCGGTGGCGCTGCACCACTACCTCTCCTGGCACTCCATCGTGCCGGCCCCCCGGACCGTCCTGCGCGGGGTGCGCAAGCTCCCCCCGGCCACCGTGCGCGTCGTCGAGGCCGACGGGCGCAGCCGCCAGCACGTCTACTGGCGGCCCGACTACACCCGGGACCCCGCCCACGCAGGCATGGACGCCGGGGACTGGCAGGCCGCCGTCGGGGAGGCGCTGCGCGAAGCGGTACGCCGGCGGCTCGTCGCCGACGTCCCCGTCGGCGTGCTGCTCTCCGGCGGCCTGGACTCCAGCATGATCGTGGCCCTGCTCGCCGAGGCCGGGCAGCAGCACCTCCAGACCTTCAGCATCGGCTTCGACAGCCGCGGCGGCGAGGCCGGCGACGAGTTCCACTACTCCGACCTGGTCGCCCGCGCCTTCGGCACCGACCACCACCGCATCCGGCTCGCCGACGACGACCTCGTCCCGGCGGTACGGCGCACCGTGCACGCGATGACCGAGCCGATGGGCAGCCACGACGTGGTCGCCTTCCACCTGCTCTCCGAGCAGGTGGCCCGGCACGTCAAGGTGGCCCAGTCCGGCCAGGGCGCCGACGAGGTCTTCGCCGGCTACGGCTACCACCAGCCCCTCGCGCGGGTGCCCCGCGACGGCGCGGCGGCGGCCTTCGCCGACGCGTTCTTCGACCGGGACCACGCCGAGCTGAACCGGGTGGTCGACCCGGCGTACGCCTGCGACCGCGACGCCAGCCGCGAACTGCTCGCGGCGGACCTGGCCGCGCCCGGCGCGGAGACCGCGCTGGACGCGGTGCTGCGCCTGGACACCCACCTGATGCTCCCCGACGACCCGGTCAAGCGGGTGGACAGCATGAGCATGGCCTGGGGGTTGGAGGTGCGCACCCCCTTCCTCGACCAGGACCTGGTCGCCCTGGCGGCGGCCTGCCCGCCCGAGCACAAGGTGGCCGACGGCGGCAAGGGCGTGCTCAAGGCGGTGGCCCGCCAGGTGCTGCCCGCCGAGGTCGTCGACCGGCCGAAGGGCTACTTCCCGGTGCCGGCGCTGCGCAACGTCGACGGGCCGGTGCGCCAGCTCGTCGCCGAGGCCCTCGCCGCCCCGGCCGCCCGCGAGCGGGGCCTGTTCCGCCGCGAGGCCGTCGCCGAGCTGCTGGCCGAGCCGGACCGCGCGCAGGCCGCCGCCGGCAGCAACAAGCTCTGGCAGCTCGGCCTGCTGGAACTCTGGCTCCAGTCCCACGACGTCCGCTGACCGGGCACGGCGGGGCGCAGCCCGGCGTCCTGCCGGATCAGCCGGCGCGGGTCTCGGCGGCCAGGTGGTCCAGGACGGCGCGCACGTCGTCGCCGGTACGCGCCATGACGCGGCGTTGGCGGGTGGCGCCGTTGCCGTCCCGGCGCAGCCGCACCAGCTGGTCGCGTACGTAGTCGAGGTCGCCGTGCCGGGCCAGGGCCGGCGCGACCGTGTCGACCAGTTCGCCGACCAGGTCCCAGGCGGGCCGGGCGACGCCGGCGCGCAGGTCGATCAGGTCGCCCTCCAGCCCGTCGTGGGCGGCCCGCCAGTGCGCGGCGGAGACCAGGCAGTCCCGGATCCGTCGGGCGGGGACCCCGGCGCGGACGTCGTCGGCCATCGTCGCGACGAGCGCGCGGACCAGCCCGGCGACCAGCACGGTGTCGTCCACGGCCGGGCAGACGTCGCCCACCCGCACCTCCACCGTGGGGTACGCGGCCGACGGGCGCGCGTACCAGTAGACCATCGCCGCGTCGAGCATGATCCCGGCGTTGATCAGCTCCGCCACCGTCGCCTCGTAGTCGGCGACCGACTCGAAGTGCGGGGTCGGCCCGATGCTGGGCCAGCGTTCCAGCTGCATGGAGCGCCAACTCGCGTGCCCGGTGTCCCGGCCGTCGTGCAGCGGCGAGTTGGCGGTGATCGCCTGCACCACCGGCAGCCACGGACGCAGGTGGTTGCAGACCTGGACGGCCAGTTCGCGGTCGGGCATCCCGACGTGCACGTGGCAGCCGCAGACGGCCGGGTCGTGCGCGACCGGCCCGAACCGCCGGGACATGGCGTGGTAGCGGGGTTTGTCCGGCACCGTCCGGTGCGGCTCGTGCACGGGCGTGGCACCGACCGCGACGAGCCGGGCCCCGGCGGCCTCGGCGGCGTCGCCGGCGGAGCGGCGCAGCGCCACCAGGTGCGCGCGCAGGTCGGCCAGGTCGGCGGTGACCGGCGTGACCATCTCCACCATGCTGTGCCGGAACTCCTGGCGGCTCTGGTCCCGCGCGCTGCCGGACAGGGCGGTGAGCACCCGGTCGGCGACCGGCAGGCTCTCCCCGGTCCGCGGGTCGAGCAGGAGGTACTCCTCCTCGACCCCGAGCGTCAGCGTGGCCTGGTCGGAAGCGGTGGCAGGTGCCGGACGGTACGTCATGGGCGCTCGCGTCCGTTCGTCGGGCGGCGCGCCGGGCGCCGCGCTGCCGGACAACCCGGGTTCCCGGCCCGCCGCGCGGGCAAACGCGCAGGACGAGGGCGTCATCCGCCCGTCAGCACCGAGGCCGCCCGGCGGTCCAGGAAGGCGCGTTCGGCCGCGTTGTCCGTCCGCTCGGCGGCCGCCCGGTACGCCTGCGCCGCCTCCCCCGCCCGGCCGAGCCGCCGCAGCAGGTCCGCCCGGACGGCGTGGAACACGTGGTAGCCGGCCAGGTCGAGGCGCTCGACGGCGGCCAGCGCCGCGGCCGGCCCGGCCACCTCGGCGAGCGCGACGGCCCGGTGCAGCGCCACCACCGGCCCGGGGGCGTACGCGGTGAGCTGGTCGTACAGCGTGAGGATCTGCGCCCAGTCGGTGCCGGCGGTGTCGGGCGCGTCGCTGTGCACGGCGGCGATCGCGGCCTGGATCTGGTACGGCCCGGGACGGTTGCGGCGCAGGCAGCGGCGGACGAGGGCCTGCCCCTCGGCGACGAGCCCGGCGTCCCACCGGCGGCGGTCCTGCTCGGGCAGCGGCACCAGCGCGCCGTCGGCCGTGGTGCGGGCGGGGCGGCGCGCCTCGGTGAGCAGCATCAGCGCCAGCAGCCCCAGCGCCTCCGGCTCGTCCGGCATGAGCTCCACCAGCAGCCGGCCCAGCCGGATCGCCTCGGCGCACAGGTCGTCGCGGACGAGCCGGTCGCCGGAGCTGGCGGTGTGCCCCTCGGTGAAGATCAGGTAGAGCACGGTCAGCACGGCGGAGAGCCGATCGGGCAGGTCGGCGTCGCCGGGCACCCGGTACGGGATCCCGGCGTCGCGGATCTTGGCCTTGGCGCGGACGATCCGCTGGGCCATGGTCGCCTCCGACACCAGGAACGCGCGGGCGATCTCGGCGGTGCCCAGCCCGCCCAGCAGCCGCAGGGTCAGCGCCACCCGGGCGGCGGGGCCGAGCGCCGGATGGCAGCAGGTGAAGATCAGGCGGAGCCGGTCGTCGCGCACGGGTCCCTCCTCGGCCGGTACGTCGCGGACGTGCAGCAGGGCCGCCTGGGCGTGCCGGTCGGCGCGGGAGGCCTCCCGCCGCAGCCGGTCGACGGCCCGGTTCCGGGCGGTGGTGATGATCCAGCCGGCCGGGCTCGGCGGCGGCCCGGTCTCGGGCCACCGCGCCACCGCCACCGTGAACGCCTCCTGCACCGCCTCCTCGGCGAGGTCGATGTCGCCGAGGAGGCGGACCAGGACGGCGACCGCGCGGCCGTACTCCGCGCGGAACACCGCCTCCACGTCGGACAAGCTCAGTCCTCGCCCTGGAAGGGGCGCACCTCGATCGGCAGGGTGGTGGCGAGCGCGTACCGGCGGCCCCAGGCGAGCGCGGCGTCGAGGTCGGGCGCCCGGAGGATGGTGAAGCCGCCGAGGTACTCCTTGCCCTCGACGAACGGCCCGTCGGTGACCAGCACCTCGCCGTCGGACGGCCGCAGCACGGTCGCCGTGTCCGGCGCGTGCAGCCCCTGGCCGAACACCCAGCAGCCGGCCGCCTCCAACTCCTCCCGGATGGCGCCCAGCTCGCGCATCACCCCGGCCAGGAACTCCGGGTCGGGCGTTCCCTCGCCGTCGGGGTGGTAGATGCTGAGCAGGTACTGCTTCATGGCCTCTCCTCGCGTCGGCGGCCGGCGGAACCCCCGGCCTCTCATCCTCCACACGAACGGAGCGGGCCCGGATCGACGACCCGCCGGAAATCCGTCCGCCGCCGGTCGGATCCCCGGTCAGCGCGGGGTCGCCGCCAGCAGGTCGGCCACGGCGTCGACGGTCTCCGGATGCGCGGCCAGCAGGGCGGTCAGCCCGGCGGGGACGGCGGTGGCGGTGGCGCCCGGCTCGCGCCAGCCGCCGTCGCAGCCGAGCAGCGCGGCGACGGCGTCCACGCTCTGCGGGTGGCCCGCCAGCAGGGAGGTCACCGGCCCGGACACCACGGCGGGCACCGTCGGCGCCGGCGGTGCCGCCGAGGCCGACCACGGCGGCACCCAGGCGTCCAGCGCGGCCAGTGAACCCGGGAACGTGCGCCCCGCCTCCCGCACCAGCAGCGGCACCAGCTCCGCGCCGTGCTCGCGCAGGGTGGTGATCAGCGTGGGCAGCCAGGGCAGCAGGACCGGGTCGGGCAGCCGGGCGAACGCGGACGACATCACCTCCACGACGAACGGGGCGAGCCCCGGCACCGGCTCCAGGGCCTGCACGAAGCCGCTGAGGTACTGCGGGAAGGCGGGCACCACCAGCGGGTTGGCGAGCAGCGCGGCACACCGCTCGCGCAGCTCGGCCAGGGGCAGCAGGCCCAGCTGGTGCCGGGCGGCCCAGAGCAGCGCCACCTTGGCCGGCGTCTCCGGGTGGGACTGCGCGACGGCGAGTTCGAGCTGGGACCGGTCGCAGCCCAGGGAGAGCGCCAGGCTCTCCATGCTGAACAGGAAGCCCAGCATGGCGCCGACCTGGCGGACGCCGCTCTCCTCGTCGAGGAAGGCGGTGGGCAGCAGGGTGCAGTAGTGCGCGTACCCGGTGGTCACGAACGCCTCGCACCAGGCCGGCAGCGGCCCGGTGGCGCGGTGGTGGGCCAGCAGCCGCCGGATCCGGCGCAGCACCTCGGGGGCGTCGTCGACGGTGCGTTCGGCGGCGAGCAGCTCCACCGCCCGGGTGCCCAGCTCGTCGACCAGGCGCGGGCTGTCGAGCAGCCGGATGGCGTCCTCGACGGCCTCCAGCGCGACCGAGGCCGTCGCGTTCGGGCCCCGGACGGCGCGGCGCAGGCGCTGCTCCAGCACCTGCTCGACCGTCACCCCCTCGTAGCCCAGCTCGATGAGCGCCCGTTGGCTGCGGCCGAGGGCCAGGTCCCAGCTCTCCTGGATCGAGCGGTGCCCCAACCGGCGTTCGCCCATGATGGGCCGGACCGCGTCGCGGGGCAGCAGGTGCCGCAGCCGCCACAGCAGGTCCGAGCAGGGCACCAGCTCGGGGTTGGCCCGAAGGTCCACCAGGGCCCGCTGGATCGTGCGCTTCTCCAGGTCCAGCCCGAGCGGGCCGAGCCGGTCGTGGACGTCGCGGGCGAGCGGCGGAAGGGCCTCGTAGCCCACCTGACCGACCCGGTCGCCCCCGAAGAGGATCTCGCAGAGCCGGCGGACGTCCCGGCGGCCCGGGACGACGTCCTTCTCGATGCAGGTCACCGCCGCGTCGGCGAAGTCGTAGGGCGTGGGGCGGGCGCGGTTGCGCAGGCCGGCGAGGAGGATCGACGTCTCGAAGACGGCGATCGCGTCGGCGGTGCTGGCCAGGTAGCCGTTGCGCCGGGCCAGCCGGACGATGTCGACGCACCAGCCCCGCAGCTCCGCCTCGTCCAGGCCCTGCGCCGCCGGCGGCCGGGCGAGGTAGCCCGAGAGCCGGTCGGTGACTCCGGCGGCGGGCGCGGGGGCCGGGGTGGCCCGGCGGCGGCCGGCGGTGCGGGTGCGGCCGCCGCGCTGCCCCTCCAGCCGGAACGGGCTCAGCCCGGTGCGGGCGACCGCCTTGGTCCAGGTGGCGGCGGCGATCGACACCGAGCCGGGGGCGAGGCCGAACTGCGCCTCGATGGCGGAGTGGCTGGACGGAATCAGGCCGTAGTGCCACCGGGTGCCGGTGCGGGGGCCGATGTCGAACGGGGCGTCGGCCCGCAGCCCGAACTGCTCCACCCGGCTGGCGGCGTGGAACGCGCCGCAGACGTAGAGGCAGTCGGCGGGGTCGGCGCCGGAGGCCGCGAGGTGCTGCCGCATCCGGGTCCACATGTAACGCTCGCGGTCCTCGTCCCGGTCACGGGCGTCCGACCCGGCCGGGCGCAGCCGCCGGAACAGGCTGCCGATCAGCACCATCACCTGCCGGTAGGTGTCGTGGTCGGCGTCGGCCAGCGGCTGCTCGACGTACTGGTCCCACCACTCCGACCAGTGCCGGACCTTGCCGTGGTGCAGCAGGTAGGCCTCCAGCTCCGCGAAGCGGGGCCGCAGGTCGCCGATCTCGACGCCGATGGCGTCGCCGTGCAGGGCCGCTTCCTCCCCCGCCGGCGCGGCGGCCTCGACGTCCCCGCCGGACGGGGCCTCCTCGGCGGTGCCGGGCGGGGCCTTGTCGGCGGTGCCGGGCGGGCGGGGCAGCCACTGGAAGACGTGGTCGGTCGACCGGTCCACCAGCACCAGCTCGACGCCCGGCGTCTCCAGCGCGTACGCGATGGCCTGGTATTCGGCGCTGGCCTCGGTGATCGGCGCGACCACGCTGAGCGGCCCCCAGTCGGCCGGGAAGCCGTCCAGCTCCGAGGCGAACGCCTGCACGGCCACCGGGAGGCGGCAGTTGCGCAGCTCGCCCAGCAGCGGCTGGAGGTCCTCGCAGAGCTCCAGGTAGATCACCTTCGGCTGCTTCGCGCGGAGCCTGCGGACCATGGCCAGCGCGGACGACGGGGAGTGGTGGCAGACCGGGAAGATCTCCAGTTCCTCGCCGAGGGCACGGTCGACGTCGTCGACCATGCCGGCCAGGATCTCCGCGACGGCACCCGAGCTGCCGGCGAAGGCGCTGGCGGCGGCGGTGAGCTGCTCCCGCAGCGCGCCGAACGGCCCGGCCGTGGTCGGGGCGGTCACGACAGGGAGGCGATCGCCTGGCGGCCGCCGTCCAGGAAGCCCTCCCAGGGGCCCCCGTCCTGCTTGGCGCGCGGCTCGACCACCCCGTGCAGGTACTTGTTGAGGATCGCCAGGTCCTCCGGGCTGCGCCGGGCCAGCGAGCCCACCAGCGACCCGGCCAGCGTCGCGGCGCGCAGGGTGCGGTCGCCGAAGAACTGGCTGTGCAGGATGGCGTCCTCCAGGACACCGATCTGCTCGGCGGTGGACAGCGCCGACTCCAGCTTCTCGTCGTCGCTGGTCGCCGAGGAGGCGGCGGCGCGCAGGTCGGCGAAGCTCTGCAACAGGATGTCCAGCAGGGTGGGTGGCACGTCGAGCGTGATCTGGTGCCGGCGCAGCAGTTCCTCCGTGCGGAAGCGGACGATCTCCGCCTCGCTGCGCTTGTTGGTCACCACGGGAATCCGGACGAAGTTGAACCGCCGCTTGAGCGCGGAGGAGAGGTCGTTCACGCCCCGGTCCCGACTGTTCGCGGTGGCGATGATCGAGAAGCCCGGCTTGGCGAAGACGATGTTGTCGTGGTCCAGCTCCGGAATGGAGACGTACTTCTCCGACAGGATCGAGATCAGCGCGTCCTGCACGTCACTGGTGGAGCGGGTCAGCTCCTCGAACCGGCCGATGGTGCCCTGCTCCATCGCCGTCATGATGGGCGAGGGGATCATGGACTCCCGGGACTGCCCCCGAGCGATGACCATGGAGACGTTCCACGAGTACTTGATGTGGTCCTCGGTGGTGCCGGCGGTGCCCTGGACCACGAGGGTCGAGTTGCGGCTGACGGCGGCGGCCAGCAGCTCGGCCAGCCAGCTCTTGCCGGTGCCCGGGTCGCCGATCAGCAGCAGGCCCCGGTCCGACGCCAGGGTCACGATGCTGCGTTCGACGAACGTGCGGTCGCCGAACCACTTCTGCGGGATCTCCCGGTCGAGGCCGTCGGCCCGTTCCGAGCCGAGGATGAACAGTCGGACCATCCGCGGGCTCAGCCGCCACGAGAATGGCTTCGGGTCGGTGTCGACCGACTCCAGGAAGTCGAGTTCCTCGGCGTACTTGACCTCGGCGGGGGCGCGGAGCATCTCGGACATGAGGGGTTGTTCTCCTAGGTGAGGAAGCTCTTGAGCTCGAAGACGAGTTTGCGGATGTGGCCGGAGATGACCGGGGTGCCCAGGTCCTTGAAGCGCTGCCGGAACCAGGGGTTGACGCTCTGCTGGCCCGAGCTGTTGACCGAGCCGACCGGGATGAACCGCACCCCGGAGCGGTGCACCGCCTCGATGCCGTCGAACAACGGCTGGGAGCGGTCGAACTCGTAGAAGTCCGAGATCCACACCATGACCGTGTTCCTCGGCTCGACGATCTTCGGGCGGGCCAACGCCATGGCGACCGGGCCGTCGTTGCCGCCGCCCAGCTTGGTGCGCAGCAGCACCTCGAACGGGTCGTGCACCCACGGCGTGAGGTCCAGCGCCCGCGTGTCGTACGCGATCAGGTGCACGTCCACCTTGGGCAGGCCGGCGAAGATCGACGCGAGGATGGTGCAGTTGACCATCGAGTCGACCATCGAGCCCGACTGGTCCACGACCACGATCAGCCGGGCCGGGGTGACCCGGCGGGCGGTCTGCCGGTAGTAGAGCCGGTCGACGTAGAGGCGCTCGTCCTCCGGGCTCCAGTTGGTCAGGTTCTGCCAGATGGTGCGGTCGAGGTCGAGGTTGCGGTACACCCGCTTCGGCGGCACGGACCGGTCGACGACGCCGACGCTGGTCTGCGCGACCTGGGTGCGCAGCACCTCGGCGACCTCGTCGACGAACCGGCGGATGAGCGCCTTGGCGTTGGCCAGGGCCACCCCGGAGAGGTTCGCCTTGTCCCGCAGCAGCTGCTCGATCAGCGACATGCTCGGCGTCAGCCGGCTGGCCAGCACCGGATCGGCCAACACCTCCCGCAGGTGCATCCGGCGGACCAGGTCGCCCTCGAGGCCGGCCAGCACCTTGCCCAGGCCGTCGCCGCCCTGCCGGCGCAGCCCGCCGGGCTCCATCCCGAGGGCCTGCTCGAACCAGCCGGCGTCGGACTGCCACCGGGCCAGCTGGCCGGCGTCGACCGCCCCGTGGCCGGTGGCGAACACGTTGAGCAACAACTTCGACACCAGCGCGGCGCGGCGTACCTCGGCGGCACCCGGCGGCCCGTCACCACCGGACCGGCCGGCGGAGTCGGATCCCGGGACGCCCCCGGCGGCGGATCCGCCGATCTCCCCCGGCCCGGCGTCCCCGGCGGCGGCGGGGCCGACGGCCGGCGCGTCGTCGACGGGCCCGGCAGACCCCGCAGACGGCACGGCGGCGGGCGCGGCGGATGCCGGCACGGCGGCGGCCGGATGGCCGTCGGGCGCCGGGCGGAGCAGGCCGCGCAGCTCGTCGGCGATGGCCGGGAAGCGCTGGACGACGGTGTCCACGGACACCGCCGGATCCAGCAGGGCGGCCGGCAGGCCGAGGTCGTCGACGACCGCCATGCTGGCCGACTCCAGGGTGGGCTGCTCGTCGGGGTCGAAGAGCCGGGCCAGCAGCCGCCAGTAGAGCACCTGGCGCCGGTTGGCGTCGGCGAGGTCCGCGGGGGTCGGAGAGTCGTTCATCGGCGCAGCAACCGTCCCGCGCGCTCGCGCAGCACCGCCACGGCGTCGCCCGCCTTGGCCTCGGCCTTGGCGACCTTCGGGTCGGTGACCCCGCCCGCCCAGTCGCCGGTGTGCGCGTCGACCGGCCGGCGCTTGACGGTGGCCCGCACCGCCAGGGGTTGCAGCAGCCACCGCCCGTCGTCCCACCGGACCAGGCCGAGGCACGCGGAGGAGGCGGCCACCAGCTCGGGGGTGAGCGGGCCGCAGGAGGGCAGCCGGTCGACCGCGACGGCGATCGGCTGGCCGTCGAGCGCGAAGGTCGTCTCGCCGTCGTCGTCGCGCACGGTGTAGCCCTCCACCAGCACGGGCTCGGCGATCCCGACGGGGTGCCGCTGAAGCGGCGCCGACGCCGCCGCGACCGCGGTCGGCAACAGGACCCGGGCGGTGGCGAACGGGTCGGCCGGCTCGCCGAGCCGCACCCGGTCGTCGTGCCAGAGCAGGTCCGCCCCGTGCAGCGGCAGAGCGGTGACCGTGAGGCTGCGCCGCTCGGCCAGCGCGGCCAGCAGCACGGGATGGGCGTCCAGCAGGCGCCACAGCGCCGGCCCGACGATCGTCTCCACCTTGACCGCGCCTACCGCGCAGCGGACCAGGCGGGGCGGCCCGCCGTCGGCCGGTTCGAGGATCGCGTGCAGCTGCGCCTGCACGGCGGTGTCGTGCTCGTGCACGTCGACGCCGAGCACCAGCAGCCGCCCGGAGACCTCCTCGACGGCGGTCGGGACGGAGGCGGCCGGCGCGTCCTGGGCGAGCAGCACGCCCCGGGCCCAGAGGTCGGCCCAGCGCCGCAGCGGCGGCTGCGCCATCGTGGCCACCGGCACGCAGGCCCGCAGCTCGGCGGCGAGCCCGTCGAGCAGCACCGCCAGCCGGCGCAGGCCGGGCTCGGCGAGGGCGGCCTCGATCGGCGCGCCCGCGGCGGCCACCAGCTCGTGGTCGAGGCCGCCCCACCCGGTCACCGCCACCTCGTGCAGCCAGGCGCGTGCGGCGGCGCGGGCCGGAGAGCCGGCGCCGGAGGGCTCGACCGCGCCCGGGGCCCAGGGGTCGCGGGCCCGGCCCAGGGCGGTGTCGAGCTGTCCGAGCAGCGCGTCGTGGGCGGCGCCGAGCAACGCGCACCGGGCGCCGGCGAGCGCGAGGAGGTGTTCCTCGACGACCGAACCGGCGGTCACCTTGCCGGCCGCCTCGGCCAGCCGGTCGCCGAGCGGGGTGGCGGCCAGCGCGCCGGCCAGGGCGGCCAGCGCGGCTGCGTCGTCCTCACCCACCCGGGCAAGGCCGCGGAGCAGGGCGTCGTCGAGGCCGGCGACCAGGTCGAGGGCGTCGGTCAGGCCGGTCGGGGCGCCGTCGCGCAGGACGGCGAGCTGCGTGCCGAGCATCAGCGGACCGCCCCGGTGGCCGGGAACCAGTGCAGCTCGGGCAGGGGGACCGTGCTGCCGGGCAGTTCCAGGTAGGACAGGTGTCGCAGGAAGCGGCTGAACACGACGGCGGCCGGGGTCGGCTCGTGCCGCCCGGCCAGGGCGGCGAGCAGCTCCCGGGCGGTGTCCACCTCCGCGCCGACGTCGACCCGCAGGTAGCGGGCGACCCGGTCGGCGCCGTACTGCAGCAGCGCCTCCTCGGCCAGGGCGTGCAGGTGCTTGCACGGCGCGCCGCGCAGCCCGCCGCAGGGACGGTTGTTGTTGGTGCTGCAGTGGTAGGCGTGGGTGCCGGAGGCGATCGACGAGACGTAGACCCGGTCGACGTCCGACCCGCTGGAGACCACGCCCTGCAACCGCCCGTCGGCCAACTCCACGAAGGGCACCTTGGCCAGCTTGCGGGGCCGCGCGGGCGGCACCACCCGCACCGTGCTGCGTCGTCGCCACGCGGTGCGTTCCGCGTCAGCCACTGTCCGACCTCCCGTCCGCCGCTGCCGGCGCCGCCCATGACGATCCGGACGCCGGCGGGGTCGCCGACGTCGCTGTGACGACAAGGATCATGGACCACGGGTACGACACGACCCCGGGGCGGGTTCGCGGGCGGCGGCCGACCGATCCGGTGCCCCCGGACACGCCGGATCACGACTCGCTTAAATAAGTCTCGCCTGATATAACGGTCTCGTGCACGCCTTCGACGTACTCGGCGACCCGGTGCGGCGCCGCATCCTCGAGCTGCTCACCGACGGCGAGATGACCGCCGGTGGGCTGTGCGACGTGATCCGGCGGGAGTTCGGGATCTCCCAGCCGGCCGTCTCCCAGCACCTGAAGGTGCTGCGGGACAACGGCTTCGCCACCGTACGGGCGGAGGGGACCCGGCGTCTCTACGCCGTCGACCCCGGGCCACTGCGGGAGGTCGACCGCTGGCTCGACCACTTCCGCCGGTTCTGGACGCCGCCCCTGCACGCCCTCGCGACCGAGCTGGCCCGAGGCAGGCGCGAACGGCGGCTGCGCGAGCAGCCGCCCACGACAGACGACACGACCGACCACGGGAGAGACCGATGATCGACGCGACCGAGCAGATCAACGCCGTACGCCGTCAGCTGGGCCGGCGGGTGCTGGAGGCCGGCGAGGCCCGGGTGATGACCATCAGCCAGACGTACGACGCGCCGCTCCAGGACGTCTGGGACGCCTGCACCAACGCCGAACGGATCCCCCGCTGGTTCATGCCGATCTCCGGCGACCTGCGGCTGGACGGCCGCTACCAGCTGGAGGGCAACGCCGGCGGCACGATCGAGCGCTGCGACCCGCCGAAGGGCTTCGCCGCCACCTGGGAGTTCGGCGGCGAGGTGAGCTGGATCGAGGTGCGGCTGACGCCGGTCGAGGACGACCGGACCCGCTTCGAGCTGGACCACGTCTCGCACGTCGACCAGGAGCGCTGGGACCAGTACGGTCCGGGCGCGCTCGGGGTCGGCTGGGACCTGGCGCTGCTCGGCCTGGCCTCGCACCTGGCCGCCGACGGCAGCGGGGTCACGCCGGAGGAGAGCGAGGCCTGGGTGGTCTCCGAGCAGGGCCGGCGGTTCGTGACGGCGAGCAGCGAGCGGTGGGGCGAGGCGAGCGTCGCCGACGGCACCGACGCCGGGGCCGCCCGGGCCGCCGTGGAGCGCACCACCGCCTTCTACACCGGCGCGCCGACGGCCTGACCGCGCGGGGACGACGGCGGCCTGACCGTGGGCGGAGCGCCGGCGGCCTGACCGCGCGGCGGCGCGGCCCGGAAAAGCGGGCGCGTTCCGTCGGACCCCTGAGGCAGACTCGCCGCCATGTCGCCACGATCCGTCGCCGAGCTCGTCGCCGCCGTCCGGGCCGGAGAGAAGATCCGCTACCTGCACTTCTGGGGTCACCGACCGCAGCGCGACGGCAGCGTCGGGCCTGGCTGCCTGAGCCAGTGGTGGCCGGCCCCGTTCGGCGACGGCGAGCGGACGTACGCCACCGCCGAGCACTGGATGATGTGGCACAAGGCGATGCTGTTCGGCGACACGGCGGTCGCCGAGCGCGTCCTGGCTGCCGGGCACCCCCACCGCGCCAAGGCGCTCGGCCGCCAGGTCCGCGGCTTCGACCAGGCGACCTGGGAGGCCCGACGCCACGACATCGTGGTGGCGGGCAGCGTCGCCAAGTTCGGCCAGCACGACGACCTGCGGGCGTTCCTGCTCGGCACCGGCGAGCGGGTGCTCGTGGAGGCCAGCCCGGTCGATCCCGTCTGGGGCATCGGCCTGGCAGCCGACGACCCGCGCGCGGACGACCCGGCGCGCTGGCAGGGCGCCAACCTGCTCGGTTTCGCCCTCATGGCGGCCCGCGACGCGCTGCGCGCGGGCCGCCCGTGACCGCCGGGAGCCGCCACCGCGCGCCCGGGGCGGCGGGCCGCGGCGGCCCCCGGCACGCCGGGTAACGTGCTGCGGCATGACCGCCGTGGCGTACTCCCACTGCTCCTTCTGCGGCGCCGCCTACCCGCCGGCGGCCGGGTGGCCGCGGGTCTGCGCGGCCTGCGGCCAGACGGTCTGGCGCAACCCGGTGCCCGTCGCGGTGGCGGTGCTGCCGGTCCGCACGGCCCGGGGCCTCGGCGTGGTCGTCGTCCGCCGCGACATCGAGCCGGCACGCGGCCAGCTCGCGCTGCCGGGTGGGTTCGTCGAGTACGGCGAGGAGTGGCAGGAGGCGCTGGTCCGGGAGCTGTGGGAGGAGACCGGCCTGCGCGCCGACGCCGCCGACGCCCGGCTGCTCGCGGTGCACGGCGCCCCGGCCGGCGGCACGATGATGGTCTTCGGCGAGCTGCCCGAGCGGCGGGCCGAGGCGCTGCCGCCGTCGGCGCCGACCCAGGAGGCCACCGAGTGGCTGGTGCTCACCGAGCCGGCGGAGCTGGCCTTCTCCACCCACACCCGGGTGCTCGCCGACTTCCTCACCCGGCGCGCGGGCTGAGCCGGGCCGCTCAGTCGGCCAGGTACCGGGCGGGCACCGCGTCGGTGAGCCAGACGCCGTTGGCGCTGCGGTAGAAGGCGTGCCCGTCGCGGGCCATCGCCGCCGCGTCCACGGTCAGCACCACCAGCTCGCCCGCCCGGCGGGCACCCACCCGCCGGGCGGTCGCCACGTCCGGCGACAGGTGGACGTGGTGCCGGCCGGCCCGGTGCAGGCCGGTGGCCCGGATCGAGTCGAGCGCGACGCGGCTGGTGCCGTGGTAGAGCCGCGCCGGCGGCGGGCTGGGCGTCAGCCCCAGGTCGACCGGGATCGAGTGCCCCTGGTTGGCCCGGATCCGCTCGACGCCGTCGGCCCCGCGTTCCACGGCGAAGCGCTGCTTGTCGTTGTCGGCCACCACGGCGTCCAGGTCGGCGCGGTGGATCCGCAGCGCGGCGAGCAGGTCGTCGACCGACACCCAACCGGCCCCGTCGGGCACGAGGCCGAACTGGGCGGGCTCGTGCCGCAACGCCAGGGACATCCGCTTGCTCAGCCGCACCATCGCCCGGTGATCCATTGGCGGAGTCTCCCCCGCCGGGCCCCGGCGGCGCCATCGGATTCGCCGGGCCCGGCTCCGGGCGCGAGACGGCGCTCAGGCGGCGGCGCGATCAGCCGCCGGCCGGCGGCGGCGGGCCGGGTCGGTCAGCGCGGGCGGGCGCCAGACGCCGTCCGGGGGGTACAGGTCGGTGCCCGGCGGGACGATCTCGTCGATCCGGTCGAGCACGGCGTCGTCCAGCACCAGCCCGGCGCCGGCGAGCAGGCCGTCGAGCTGCGTCATGGTCCGTGGCCCGAGGATCGTCGAGGTCACCGCCGGGTGGGCGGCGGTGAACGCCACGGCCAGCTGGGGCAGGGTGCAGCCGACGTCGCCGGCCAGCTCGACCAGCCGCTCGACCGCCTGGTACTTGGCGGCGTTGCCGGGCGCCGACGGGTCGAACCGGCCCGGGGTCAGCGCCGGCCGGCCGGCGGTCAGGTCGACCGGGCGGCCCGCGCGGTGGCGGCCGGAGAGGAAGCCGGAGGCGAGCGGGCTCCAGACCAGCACCCCCATGCCGTACCGCTGACAGACCGGCAGCACGTCGGCCTCGACGCCCCGGGCCAGGACGGAGTACGGCGGCTGCTCGGTGCGGAACCGGCCGAGGGCGCGCCGCTCGGCCACGTGCTGCGCCTCGACGATCTCCTCGGCGGGGAAGGTGGAGCAGCCGAACGCCCGGATCGTGCCGGCTCGCACGAGGTCGCTGAGCACGCCGAGGGTCTCCTCGACGTCGGTGGTGTGGTCGGGGCGGTGCACCTGGTAGAGGTCGATCCAGTCGGTGTCGAGCCGGCGCAGGCTGTCCTCGACGGCGCGCAGGATCCAGCGTCGCGAGTTGCCGCCCCGGTTGGACCCCTCCCCCATCGGGAAGTGCACCTTGGTGGCGAGCACGACGTCGTCGCGGCGGCCCCGCAGCGCCCGGCCGACGATCCGTTCGCTCTCGCCGGCCGAGTACATGTCGGCGGTGTCGACGAGGTTGACGCCGCGGTCGAGGGCGGCGTGGATGATCCGTACGCAGTCGCCGTGGTCGGGGTTGCCGACCGCGCCGAACATCATGGTGCCGAGGGCGTGGACGCTCACCTCGATGCCGGTGCCGCCCAGGACGCGGTAGCGCATGCTCGTGCTCCTCGTGGTCGCCGTGCCCGGCGGCGGAAACCCCGGGCGTGCGGGTCACGGTAGGAATTCGAGTGCGTTGGAAGTCAACACCGCGACGACCGGCGACGCTCGACCGACCGCCGGCACTCAGGGCCGGGCGTCGCGGGCAGCCGATATCCTCGACCGGGTGAACCCGGCCCGGCAGACCGAGCGCAGGCTGATCGCCTCCAACAAGAAGGCGCGGCACGACTACACCGTCCTCAAGACCTACGAGGCGGGCATCGTGCTGGCCGGCACCGAGGTCAAGTCGCTGCGCGAGGGCCGGGCGTCGCTGGTCGACGCGTTCGCCCAGGAACGCGACGGCGAGCTGATGTTGTACGGCCTGCACATCGCCGAGTACGGCTTCGGCAGCTGGACCAACCACGCGCCCCGGCGCACCCGCAAGCTGCTGCTGCGCCGGGTGGAGATCGCCCGGATCCTGGAGCGGACCCGCGAGGGCGGCCTGACCCTGGTGCCCCTGTCGATGTACTTCTCGGGCGGCTGGGCGAAGGTCGAGCTGGCCCTGGCCAAGGGCCGGAAATCCTACGACAAGCGGCAGGCGCTGGCCGAGCGGGACGCCGAGCGGGAGATCGCCCGGGAGCTGGGCCGCCACCTCAAGGGCCGCACCGCGCGGCGGGGCTGACCGCCGCCCCGTCGACGCACCGTCGTAACGGTGGGTCGGCGCGGCACGCCGGAGAGTCGTTGACGCGACGCCTCCGTCATGATGTGCTCACTCGGCCACGGTAATGAAAACCGTAGTCATTACCGGCGAATCGGAGGAGGAGCATCATGTCTCTCACCGTCCCGCCCGCCCTGCTCGACGCCGCCGAGCGCGGCCCCGTCGACGACGCCGAGTTCGTCGCGTGCGTCCGCGACTCGCTGCCGTACGCCTGGCAGACGGTCAGCCGGGTGGCCGCCGAGCTGGCCGCCACCGGCGCGGACCACGCCGACAACGTGATCCCGCCGCCCACCGACGCCGAACGCGGCCAGTTGCTGCGGGCGCTCGCCAGCGACGCCATCCGGGCCGGCCTGGAGCGGCACTTCCAGGTCAAGCTCGCCTTCCAGAACTGCCACCGGGTCGCCGCGTTCCGCCCGGCGGCCGTCGACTCCGACGCCTACCGGCGGTTCGTCTCCGCCCGGGGCCAGCTGCTCAACCAGTCCCCCGAGCTGCGCAACTGCTGACCCCGTGCGGCCGGCGGGCGGAACGGGCGGCGAAGGCCCGTGCCGCCCGCCGGCCGGCCGTCAGCGAGCGCCCGGCGACGGCGGCGCGGACGGCCTGACGGACCCGGGGAGCGGCGGCGCGGACGGGTCGGCGGGTTCGACGGCCGGCACCCGGCCGAGGCAGCGCGGGTCGGCCCGCCCCGCCGGCTGCCGGGGAATCATCCAGTCCAGCGCCGTCTCCTCCACGTGCCAGCCGTACACGTCCACCCGGCTGACCGGGATCCGCCCCGGGTCGGGGCAGAGGAGCTGCCCGCGTACCCGGTCGTTGGGCAGGAAGCGCACCTCGCCCCGCCCGTCGAGCACGATCGTCATCCGGTCGGTCACGGTGACCGCCTGACCGCGTACCACCTCCCGGACCGGGCCCGCCTCCGGGCCGACCTCGACGGCGACGGCGGGCAGCAGCGGCACCCGCAGGAAGACCACCCCCATCACCAGCGGCACCACCGCGGCCACCGCGTAGGCGAGGGCGCGGGTCAGCGCCGGGGCGACCGGGCGCGGCACCGGGCCGGTGAGCACCACGGCCCCCAGCGGCGGCACGACCAGCAGCAGCGTCGTGGCCAGCTCGCCGGCGCGGATCGCGGTCGGCACGGCGGGCGCCAGCCAGGCGTAGCTCGCGGCCGCCGCCACGACCGGCAGCACCAGCGCGGTGACGAGGAGCCGGCGCGGGCGGTCCGGGTGCCGCAGCCGGGTCCGCAGCGCCAGCAGCCAGAGGGCCAGCATCACCAGCAGCGGCAGGAACCGCAGCTGCCAGGTGAGCGCCGCCAGCGCGATCGCCGCCACCAGCACCCAGCCGGGGGTACGCACGGTGCCGTAGGCGAGCAGCGAGCGTTCCGGGTCGAACCGGTCAGGCGCGCTGACCTGGAGCAGCCGGCCGAGGACGGCCAGCACCAGCACGACGAGCGGGAACGCCCACACCAGCGCGATCAGCAGGGCGCTGAGCAGCCCGAGCGGGCTGACGTACTGCACCAGCAGCAGCATCGTCGGCATGTCCTGCCGGCTGAGCCGCCAGAGCCGCAGCACCAGCAGCAGCACCGGGAACGCGGGCAGCAGCGTCAGCAGCCACTGCTGCGCCTGTTGCGCCTGCTTGGTGCCCGGGCGGCGGTCGGCACGCCCGATCGCGGCCGGCTCGGAGACGGCAGGGCCCATCTCTCCCACGGCCACTGCCGCACCTCCACCTTTTCCTCGGGCTCCGGCTGCCGGCCGACCGCCACCTGCTGCGGGTTGCTGTACTGCTGCTCCGAGGCCAGGTACCGGTCGAACGCCGCCTTCCACCGGTCGCCGTCGGGGCCCTTCGCCGACTCGTAGAGCGAGAGGTTGACCAGGTCCCGCATCTCCGGGATGGGGCCGGTGTTCACGCCCCACTTCTCCGCCGACTCCGCGCCGATGTCCCAGTGCCGCAGCTCCTTGGGGCGCTGCAGCTTCGTCGCCGGCGGCAGCTCCCCCGGCGGGCGCGGGCCCACGAAGCCGGCCAGGATCGCCGCGTCGGTGGTGACCGCGTCGACCTCGCCGTCGTAGAGCGCCTGGATGCACTGGCTGATCCGGTTGCGGCCGATCGGGCTCGCGCCCGCCTCGCGCAGGCGCTGTTCCGAGGTGGACGTGCCCAGCGTGCAGACCTTCGCCCGGTCGAGGTCGCGCAGGCTGGCGACCTGTCGAGGGTCGGAGGCGAGCGTCAGCACCGACTGCTCGGTCTCCAGGTAGGGGAAGGAGAAGACCACGCCCTGGTCCCGACGCTGCTCCGTGATGCTGTAGGAGGCGATGACCAGGTCGACGGTGACGAAGCTGCCGTCGGCGTCGCGCGCCTGCCGGCGGGCCCGGTCCTCGCTCTCGATCGACAGCAGCGTCACCTCCGGGGCGTCGAAGCCCAGGTCCTCGGCGATCATGTACGCGATGTCGATGTCGAAGCCCTCGAACGCGCCGTTCTCCAGCTTCTGCGCCACGCCCGGCTGGTCGTCCTTCACCCCGATGACCAGCCTGTCCCGGTTGGTCAGCCCGGCCCGCTCGCGCAGCTCGTCCCAGGTGGGCGGGCCGGTGGCCACGATCACCCGGACCGTGGCCGCCACGACCACCACCAGCAGGAGCAGCAGGGCCGCCAGGCGCACCTGCCGGGACCTGGACGCGCGGGCGGGAGCCGCCGGCGCCGGCGGGGTGCTGCTGGTCTCGTCGTCCCGACCCAACTCGGCCCCTCCCCGTCGCCGTCCCCCGTGCGAGCCCTTCATTGTGGTCTATCCCGCCACGCCACGACAGCAGCCGGTCGGGCGGCCGTGTCGTCGGCACCCGGCACCGCGTACGCCAGGTTAGGTGGCCGCCCGGGGCGGCAGCCGCGACGGGCGCCCCTACCCATGCCTCGCATCTGCGGTCGCTAGGGTGGGCCGGTGACGACGTTCCGCATCTCGGAGGCCGCCGAGCTGCTCGGGGTCAGCGCCGACACCGTGCGCCGCTGGGTCGACGCCGGGCGGCTCGCCGCCGGCCGCGACGCGCACGGTCACCGGGTGATCGACGGGGTCGACCTCGCCGCGTTCGCGCGCGGCCAGGCCGCCGACCCGGACGACCGCTCGGACGCCTCCTCGGCCCGCAACCGGCTGCGCGGCATCGTGGTCAACGTCGTCAAGGACACCGTGATGGCGCAGGTCGACATCCAGGCCGGGCCGTTCCGGGTCGTGTCGTTGATGAGCCGCGAGGCTGTCGACGAGCTGGACCTGCGCGTCGGCTCGCTGGCCGTCGCGGTGATCAAGTCGACCACGGTGGTGGTGGAACGCGCCCGGCCGTCGGGGGGCTCCCGGGGGAGGCAGGCGTCGTGAGAGCGGGTCGGCCGCGCACAGTCGCGGCGGTGGCGGTGGCGGCCCTGCTGGCCCTGGCCGGTTGCGGCGGCGCGGGGGCCGGCGGCGGGGGCGACTCGACCGGCGGCACGGTGACCGTTTTCGCCGCGGCCTCGCTGACCGAGTCGTTCACCCGGCTCGGCCGGGACTTCGAGGCGACCCGCGAGGGCGCCACCGTCGCCTTCAACTTCGCCGGCAGCGCGGCGCTGGCCGCCCAGATCAACCAGGGCGCGCCGGCCGACGTGTTCGCCTCGGCGGCGACGCGGAACATGGCCACGGTCACCGAGGCGGGCAACGCCGCCGGCGACCCGGCCGTTTTCGTCCGCAACCAGCTCGTCGTCGCCGTGCCGAAGGGCAACCCCCGGGGCTTCGCCGGGCTGGCCGACCTGGCCCGGCCGGGCGTGAAGGTCGCGCTCTGCGCGGAGCAGGTGCCCTGCGGCGCGGCGGCGCGCACGGCGCTCGACGCGGCCTCGGTCGCCCTCACCCCGGTCACCCTGGAGCAGGACGTCCGGGGCGCGCTGTCCAAGGTGCGGCTCGGGGAGGTCGACGCTGCGCTCGTCTACCGCACGGACGCGCTGGCCGCCGCGGCAGACGTGACGGCCGTCGAGTTTCCCGAGTCCGCGCGTGCCGTCAACGACTACCCGATCGTCGCGCTGCGCGACGCGCCGAACCCCGACGGCGCGCGGGCCTTCGTCGCGTACGTCCGCTCGCAGCGGGGGCGCACGGTGCTCACCGAGGCGGGGTTCCAGGTTCCGTGACGCGTACCCACGGCCTGCGGACCCGCCGGCGGGGCGCCCGGGTGCCCGTCGCGCTGCTGCTGCCCGCCGCGCTGGGCCTGCTCTTCCTCGTCCTGCCGCTGCTCGGGCTGCTGGCCCGTACGCCGTGGGCCACCCTGCCGCAGCGGCTCGCCGCGCCGGGCGTGCTCACCGCGCTGCGGTTGTCCCTGCTGACCGCCACCCTGGCCACGCTGCTCTGCCTGGTGCTCGGGGTGCCGCTGGCCTGGCTGTTGGCCCGCGTCGAGTTTCCCGGCCGACGCCTGGTACGCGCCCTCGTCACGGTGCCGCTGGTGCTGCCGCCCGTCGTCGGCGGGGTGGCCCTGCTGCTGGTCTTCGGACGGCGGGGTCTGCTCGGCGGTTGGCTCGACGCGACGTTCGGGATCACCCTGCCGTTCACCACCGCCGGCGTGGTGCTGGCGGAGGCGTTCGTGGCGATGCCGTTCCTCGTGATCGCCGTGGAGGGGGCGCTGCGCGGCGCCGACGGCCGGTACGAGGAGGCGGCGGCGACCCTCGGCGCCGGCCGCTGGACGACGTTCACCCACGTCACCCTGCCCCTGGTGGCCCCCGGCCTGGCGGCCGGCGCGGTGCTGTGCTGGGCCCGGGCGCTCGGCGAGTTCGGCGCCACCATCACCTTCGCCGGCAACTACCCGGGGCGCACGCAGACCATGCCGCTGGCGGTCTACCTGGCCCTGGAGACGGACGTGCAGGCCGCCGTGGTGCTCAGCCTCGTCCTGCTCACCGTCTCGGTGGCCATCCTCGCCGGGCTGCGCGACCGCTGGATCACCAGCCCGTGAGCGCGCCCCTGCTCGACGCGCACCTGGTGGTGGAGCGGGACGGGTTCCGCCTCGACGTCGCGCTGCGGGTCGCCGCCGGCGAGGTGGTCGCGCTGCTCGGCCCCAACGGGGCGGGCAAGACCACCGCGCTGCGCGCGCTCGCCGGCCTGCTCCCGCTGACCGCCGGGCACGTCACCCTCGACGGTGTCGACCTGGACCGGCCGCGGCGGCGGGCCTGGACGCCGACCGAGCGCCGGGCGATCGGCGTGGTCTTCCAGGACTACCTGCTCTTCCCGCACCTGAGCGCGCTGGAGAACGTGGCGTTCGGGCCCCGGCGGCACGGTGCCGACCGGCGCACGGCCCGCCGGACCGCCCTCGACTGGCTGGACCGGGTCGGCCTGGCCGAGCACGCCCACCGCCGGCCCCGGCAGCTCTCCGGCGGGCAGGCGCAGCGGGTCGCGCTGGCCCGCGCGCTCGCCGTCGGGCCGGCGCTGCTGCTGCTGGACGAGCCGCTCGCCGCGCTCGACGCGCGTACCCGGCTGGACACCCGGGCGGAGCTGCACCGGCATCTCGCCGCGCACCCGGGGGCCGCCCTGCTGGTCACCCACGATCCGCTGGACGCGCTGGTGCTGGCCGACCGGCTCGTGGTCGTCGAGGAGGGCCGGGTGGTGCAGGAGGGGGACGCCGCGACCGTCACGGCGCGGCCCCGCACCGACTACGTGGCCCGGCTCGTCGGGTTGAACCTGCACCGGGGTCACGCCGACGGGCACCGGGTCAGGGTGGCCGACGGGCTGACCCTCACCGTCGCCGACCGGCTCGACGGGGCGGCCTTCGTCGCGTTCCGGCCGTCGGCGGTGGCCCTGCACCCGTCGCGCCCGGAGGGCGGTCCGCGCAACACCTGGGCGGCGACGGTGGCTGGCGTGCAGCGGCACGGCGACAACCTGCGGGTGCGGCTCGACGGGCCGATCGGGGTGGCCGCGGACGTCACGCCGGCCGCCGCCGCCCAGCTGCGGCTGGCCCCCGGCCAGCCGGTCTGGGCCGCGGTGAAGGCGGCGGAGACGCACGCCTACCCCGCCGGCTGACGCTCCCGACCCTGGCCGGCTTCGGTGTCGGGGGCGGCGCCCGGCGCGAGGTCAGCCGGGTCGAGGCCGAGCGCGGCGGCCCGCGCAACCACTGCCCGCGGCGGCGTCGGGGGTGCGGTCGACGGCGGCGCACCGGAGCCCGGCGGGGAGCCGCGCGACGCGGACCCGGGGTGGCGCGGGGCCGGGCGGGTCAGGCGGCGGGGGCGCGGCCAGCAGGTCGGCGTGCGCGGCGCGGAGCCTGGCGAGGCCGGGGTCGCTGCCCGGCGTGACCCGGCGGTCGAGTTCGGCCCAGACCTCGGCGAGGGCGGCGGTGACCGCGCGCAGCTCGGCGGCGTGCCGGTGGCTGCTGCGCCGGTGCGCCTCGTCGAGGCGCCGGGCCCAGCCGGCGGTGACGGCGGCGAGGCGATCGGTGTCGGCGCGGGCCTGGGCGGCGCTGCGGGCGGCGGCCGCCGGGACGATCGCGGCGACCGGTCGGGGGTCGCCGTCGCGGGTGACGACGGTGACGGTGTCGGTCAACTCGGCCAGCGCGACGAGCTGGGTGAGCCGGGTGCGCGCCTCGCGAAGCGGCACCGAACGCGGCTGGTCGGTGTGCGGGGTGAGAGCGGGGACAGCCATGGATGGATGGTCGCCCCCGGGTACGACATTTCCGCACGCCGACGGTCCAGGATGGAGCCGCGGACCAGAAACTGGCGCGAGCCGGGGCCCTCCCGGCGGATACGCTGCCGGCCCGGCGCCGCACCGCGAACCGGCGCGGCGCACCTTGCCACGTGAAGGAGCTGCCGTGTCCCGCCTCGACGTCCGGACGGTCGACCTGCGGACGATCAACTCGCTGACCAAGTACCCGTCGATCCCCACCTACCACGCCCTGGACCCCGGCAACGGCGGGCTGCTGGCGGAGTGCGTGGCGTTCACCGGGCCGGTCACCATCACCGAGAAGGTCGACGGGACGAACGCCCGGATCGTCGTGCTGCCCGGCGGCGCGTACCTGATCGGCAGCCGCGAGGAGCTGCTGTACGCGCGCGGCGACCTGATCGGCAACCCGGCGCTCGGCATCGTCGACGCCCTGCGCGACGTGGCCGAGCGGCTGACGGTCGCGGCGGCGGACGACCGGATCACGGTCTTCTACCTGGAGGTGTACGGCGGCAAGATCACCGCCGCCTCCCGGCAGTACACGGCCGAGCGCCGGGTCGGTCACCGGCTCTTCGACGTGGCCGTGCTGGACGACCCCGCGCCGATGCTCGACTGGCCGACCCCGCGGATCTCGGCCTGGCGCGACGGCGGCGGCCAGCGCTTCCTCGGCGAGGCGGACCTCGTCGGGCGGGCCGACGCGCTCGGCCTGGCGACCGTGCCCCGGCTGGCCACCGTCCCCGCCGACGAACTGCCCCGCGACATCGACGGGACGCACGCGTTCCTGACCGGTCACCTGCCTCGGACCCTGGTGGCCCTGGACGGGCCGGCCGGCCGCTCGGAGGGACTGGTGCTCCGCGCGGCGGACCGCTCGGCCATCGCCAAGGCGCGGTTCCAGGACTACGAGCGCACCCTGAAGCGCCGCGCGGGCCGGCGCTGACCACGGTTCGGCGGCGCGCCGGTCGGGCGCGCCGCCGAACCGGCCGGGCGGCAGAGGGCCGGCGGTCGGGCCCGGCCCGTCACTCGGCGCGGACGGGCGTCGAGACGCGACGGGAAGTCCGGCCCGAACGCCTGGACAATTACAGTTAACAATCCTAATAATTGTGCATCCGTCGATCCGACGGCCCTCGTACCCGGGAGGTCCGGATGCGTCGCCCTGCCCGAAACCTGTTGCTGGCCGCCGTCGCGGCCCTCGCCACCGTCACCGCCACCACGCTGACCCTCGCCGCGCCCGCCCGCGCCGCCGGCCCGACCGCCACCTTCGTCAAGACTGCCGACTGGGGCACCGGATGGGAGGGGCGCTACACCGTCACCAACGGCGGCCCGGCCACCATCACCGGCTGGCAGGTGGCCTTCACCCTGCCCGCAGGCACCACGCTCGGCTCCTACTGGGACGCCACGGTCAGCAGCGTCGGCCAGCGGCACACCTTCACCAACCGCTCCTGGAACGGCACCGTGGCCCCCGGCGCCTCGGTGTCGTTCGGCTTCCTGGCCACCGGCTCCGGTTCCCCCACCAACTGCACGCTCAACGGCGTGCCCTGCTCGGGCGGCACGCCCACCACCCCGCCGACCACGGCACCGCCCACGACCGCCCCGCCCACCACGGCGCCAC